>JAFTPG010000046.1 GCA_017463375.1 Ruminococcus sp.
CCTCCCTCAAACTCCCTCCCTAAAACTTTTATTTAAATTTTCCATATAGGGGGCATGCCCCCTATATGGAAAATTTGAGTTGAAGTCTTTGGAAAGGGGTCTGGGGAAGAACCTTTCTTCAGAAAGGTTTGCCCCAGTAGGTTGTGAAGATACTTAATGTAAACCTGATTTATTTACGAAAAGCCTCGATTGACTGATTGATCTTAGTCATTTTCTCCTCAGCCTTAGCGAGCTTAGCCTTTTCAGCTTCGATGAGCTGTGCGGGAGCCTTGGCAACGAATCCGGGATTATTGAGCTTACCGCTGAGGAAGTCTATATCCTTCTGAACCTTAGCCTTTTCCTTTTCGAGACGAGCGATTTCCTTTTCCTTGTCAACAAGCTCGTCCATAGGAATAAAGATTCTTGCGGAGTCAGTTACAGCGTTTGCGGAATCGGGAATATCGAACTTATCGCCTGTCTCAACAGAGGAAGCGGAAGCAAGCTTCTCAAAGAAGAGCGTGCATGAGTTGAACAGCTCAGCGTCGGCAGTCTCAATAAAGAGCTTAGCCTTGACTGACGGAGGTACGTTCATTTCAGTTCTTGTGTTTCTGATTGCCTTGATTGCAGAGATGATCTTCTCGAAATCCTTTTCCTCAGCGTCATAGTTTACGGAGTCATCATATACGGGATAGCTCTCGAGCATGATCATGCTCTCGCCGTTTGTGAGAACCTGCCAGATCTCCTCAGTGATGAACGGCATAAACGGATGGAGGAGCTTGAGCATTCCCTGCATAGCCCAGATAAGGACAGCCTGTGCAGTCTCCATTGTTTCGCCGCCAGCCTGGATTCTCGGCTTAGTAAGCTCGATATACCAGTCGCAGTAAACGTCCCAGATAAAGTCATAAATCTTTGTTGAAGCAACTCCAAGCTCGAATTTATCGAGATTCTCGTTTACTTCCTTAGCAAGCTTGTTGAACTTGTTTACAAGCCACTTATCCTCGAGAGCAAGATTTTCGGGAAGTCCCTTGAACTCGAAATTCTCGGGAAGGTTCATCATGATGAAACGTGAAGCGTTCCAGAGCTTGTTTGCAAAGTTTCGTGCAGATTTAACCTTTTCGTCGATGTAACGCATATCGTTTCCGGGAGAATTTCCTGTTGCAAGCATAAATCTCAGAGCGTCAGCACCGTACTCCTCAATAACCTCGAGAGGGTCAATGCCGTTGCCGAGCGACTTGGACATCTTGCGTCCCTGAGAGTCACGAACAAGACCGTGAATAAGAACTGTATCAAAGGGAACCTTGCCCATGTTTTCAAGACCGCTGAACATCATTCTGATTACCCAGAAGAAAATGATATCGTATCCTGTTACGAGCGTATTTGTGGGATAGAAGTATTTAAGATCCTCAGCGTCCTTGTCAGGCCAGCCGAGTGTTGAGAACGGCCAGAGCGCAGAGCTGAACCATGTATCGAGAGTATCGGGATCCTGTCTCATTGCCTTTCCGCACTTAGGACAGCAAGCTCCGTCCTCCTTTGTAACAATCATCTCTCCGCACTCGTCGCAGTAGAATGCAGGAATCTGATGTCCCCACCAGATCTGACGGGAGATACACCAGTCCTTGATATTTTCGAGCCAGTGGAAGTAGATCTTGTCAAAGCGCTCAGGAACAAACTTTGTTTCGCCGTTCTTTACAGCGTCGATTGCAGGCTGAGCAAGGGGCTTCATCTTAACGAACCACTGTGTTGAAACTCTCGGCTCTACAGTTGTTCCGCAGCGGTAGCATGTACCAACATTATGGCTGTAGTCCTCAATTTCAACGAGAGCTCCCTCAGCTTCGAGGTCGGCAACGATTGCCTTACGAGCCTCAAATCTGTCCATGCCTGCGTACTTAGGATAATCCTCGGTAATCTTGGCGTCGTCGGTCATAACGTTGATTATCGGGAGATTGTGACGGAGACCAACTTCAAAGTCGTTCGGGTCATGTGCAGGAGTGATCTTAACTACACCTGTACCGAAATCCATTTCAACATAGTCATCGGCAACGATGGGAATTTCTCTGTGAACGATCGGGAGGATTACAGTTTTGCCTACCAGATCCTTATAACGCTCGTCCTTTGGATTTACTGCAACAGCTGTATCGCCGAGAAGAGTCTCGGGACGTGTTGTTGCAAGCTCGAGATAGCCGTCAGCATCCTTGATTTTGTAACGGATATGCCAGAAATGGCCTGCCTGATCCTCGTAAGTTACCTCAGCGTCGGAGAGTGAGGTCTTGCAGTGCGGACACCAGTTGATTATTCTTTCTCCTCTGTAGATGAGTCCTTTTTCGTAGTATTTTACGAAAACCTCCTTGACAGCCTTTGAGCAGCCCTCATCCATTGTGAAACGCTCTCTCGACCAGTCGCAGGATGAACCAAGCTTCTTGAGCTGTTCAACGATACGTCCTCCGTACTGCTTCTTCCATGCCCAAGCACGCTCCATGAAGCCTTCTCTGCCCAAATCTTCCTTTGTAACGCCTTCCTTACGCATTGCTTCAACGATCTTAGCTTCAGTAGCAATTGCAGCGTGGTCAGTTCCGGGAAGCCACAGTGCGGAATATCCGCTCATTCTCTTCCAGCGGATAAGGATATCCTGTAATGTTTCATCAAGGGCATGTCCCATGTGGAGCTGTCCTGTGATGTTCGGAGGAGGAATTACGATTGTATACGGTACTTTCTTCGGGTCAGCCTCTGCACGGAAGCAGCCGCTGTCATTCCATGCCTTGTAAATTCTGTCCTCAAAATCTCTGGGATTATAGGACTTTGCAAGTTCTTTTGCCATTGGTTATCTTCTCCTTGTCATCTGAAATATCTTCGGAACACAACGGGCGAACGGAATTCGCCCCTACAGCATTCATGCATTCCGGTATTATAAATTGGTTCGTGTGCAAAATAAAACCGCCCCGAACCGTAAAGGCTCAGGGCGAACAATTTGTCCGTGTTACCACCTGAATTCGGAGCATATACTCCGCACTCTGCGAGGTCGCTAAACCTCCTCCTCTGTAACGTGAGGACACGTCATGGACTACTGTAATTTCACCCATGAAGCTCCGGGACTACTTCAGCTGACTCCTCACACCGTCTTGCACCGACCGACGGCTCTCTGCGCTTTGGATTCCAGCGTACTCCTTCCCATCACAGCTTTTACGATATGTGTATATTATAGCCGATTTACAAAAAGTTGTCAAGTATTATTTCAGCCGAATCACGCAAACCATTTTTTAAACTTCAATAATTTATATATTGCGCTATCCGACTGTAGGGGCAGCCCTTGCGGCTGCCCGTAGGTGAATTTTAACGTCACTTCGGGCGACCGCAAGGGTCGCCCCTACAAAAATTGTCTGCAATGATGCATCATTTTTTGAAAATTGATTTGCGTGCAGCCGAATTTTCCGCCGCATCAATTTTATCAGAACTGAAAATGCTGGGGCATACCGTTCTTCATAACCGGAGGAAGCTCTCCCTGAATAAGGGGCATGAGATACTCGAGGGCATCGTTTGTGATGTCGTTTCCTTCGGGAGTGATCCACTCATTCGGGAAGAAACGCTCACTGTTAGCCGCTTCCGAAGCCGGAACGCTCACGATCTCGTATTTATACGGAGTATCTGAAATTCTTTTGAATCCCATCATTACGCCTGTTTCTCCTCTGAGAGCCGCTTCGACAGCCGCCGAACCGATTGCCTGAGCCTCCTCTATATCAGTAAGAGAAGCAAAGTGAGAGCTGCATCGCTGCATTACATTAAGCTCAATGGAACGAACCTTGCATCCTATTTTCTCAGAAACAAGATTCTCGAGATACTTGCCGATTCCCGATAAATACGCATGACCGAACGCATCGGTCTTGCATGACTGATAGTCCTCTGCCGCAAATTTTCCGTCAGCAGTACGAACTCCCTCGGAAACGGCGCAGATTACTGCTTTATGCTTCTTCATCATTTCCTTGACGTCACTTATGAACTTTTCTCCGCAGAAAACATGCTCAGGAAGATAAATGAGATGCGGCGCACTTTCACCGTTAAGTCTCATGCAGCCGGCAGCCGCTGTCAGCCATCCTGCATGACGTCCCATTGTTTCCACAATCGTCACCGACGGAGCACTGTAAACGTTGCTGTCACGGGTAATCTCCTGTACGGTTGCTGCCACATACTTAGCAGCAGAGCCAAAGCCCGGACAATGGTCTGTTCCGCAGAGGTCGTTGTCTATTGTTTTCGGAACTCCCACAACCTTTATATCAATGGATTTTTCCGCATAATAGCGTGAGAGCTTCGCAACCGTATCCATCGAGTCGTTTCCGCCGATATAGAAGAACATTTCTATATCGTGACGCTTAAAGCATTCTGTGATCGCTTCATAAATTTCCGGATCTTCTTCATACTCGGGCAGCTTTCTGCGGCATGAGCCGAGTGCTGCAGACGGAGTTCTGAGCAGAAGTCCGATATTCTCCTCAGAGCTGAGACTGTCTGACAAATCTGTCATTCTGTCGTTAATGATACCTTCTATACCATTGAACGAACCGTAGATTTTTCCGATTTCCTGTGATTTCGTACCTGCTTCAAAGACTCCTGCCAAGGACGCATTTATAGCGCAGGTAGGACCTCCTGACTGTGCAACTGCAATATTCATAAATTAATTTTCCGCAAATCGGAACGATCACGCACAAGTGCCGTATGCGTACTATATTGCCCGATCTGCTTTCCCTCTCATATATTTGCCTTAAACAGGCTTTAATGTTATTATAACATGATTTCAGCTCTCTTACAATCAGATTCATATACAAAATCTGACAATTTCTCTGTTGAAACTTGGCGATTTTATTCAAATATTGTAATTTATTGCACATATTTATAACTATATTGCTCAAAAGGCAGTACCTTTCGATACTGCTTTTTCTGCTATATTATTCCGTAATGGCGAAGAGCATATTCAATGCCGTCCTCCTCGATAGGCTTTGTCACAAACGAAACATACGGATAAATAGTCTCCGCTCCGCCCATCGCAATGCTGTTCGGAACTGCTGTCAGCATTGGAAGGTCATTTGTGCTGTCGCCGATCGCATACGCATTTTCTATCGGTATTCCGAGCTTTTTAAGAATTATGTTTATTGCAGTCGCCTTTGTGAAGCCCTTCGGAACGTTCTCATAGAAACCATTGCCTCTGTCGATTACCATGAAATCCTTTTCTATAAATCCTATCAATCGGCTGAGGTCAGTGTTCTCATTAGACCAGAACACAAATTTGTCAAAGCTGAAATTATCATCCGTGACATCATAATCAATCCTTGTACCCGCTTCAACGAAATTCTTCTTGAAGCCTTCGATCTGTGGAACATTATCCGCTCTTTTATCAAAAAACAGGCAGTCGCTGCGCTCATATACCGGGAATGCTCCGCATTCAAACAGAATCTCAGCAGCCTTTCGGCAGTATTCCTCTTCAAGCTTGTTATAAAGCATAACCTCGCCGTTGTACTCGATGTATGTTCCGCAGCCGCATAAATAGCCGTCAAAGCCTAGACTCCTGATTTTTTCACTGATGTTGAAGATAGTCCTCCCTGTGTTTATGAACGTCAGATGACCGTTTTTCCTTGCCTGCGCTATCGCACGCTTTGTGCTCTCGGGAATAAACGAACGCTCGTCCTCTGTGAGAAGAGTTCCGTCAACATCGAAAAATATGATTTTTTTCATTTCTGATTCCTGCCTTTCCTTATTTGATTTCCAAAATCATTATAATCCAACCGCTTTTCTTTGTCAATCCTAATATAAATTGTTGTTTAGTGAGGATATTTTCGCAGTCTATTGAGGGAGACCCTTTTGAAAAAGGGTCCTCCCTCAAACTCCCTCCCTAAAACTTTTATTTAAATTTTCCATATAGGGGGCTTGCCCCCTATATGGAAAATTTGAGTTGAAGTCTTTGGAAAGGGGTCTGGGGAAGAACCTTTCCTCAGAAAGGTTTTCCCCAGCAGGTTACGAAGATCCCCCCGCTAAACAACAATTTATATTATCATTTGCAAAGGAGTGCGAGCTGTGATATAATAATACAAACGATTACGAAAGGGCTGATTTTATGGGTTTGAATCACATTTACTGCGGAGACGGCAAAGGCAAGACAACGGCAGCTCTGGGGCTTGCAATAAGAGCTGCCGGTGCAGGAATAAAGGTTCACATCATACAGTTTCTCAAAGGCACTGACACTGCTGAGCTTACTTCTCTCGAAAAAATAGATAACATCACTATTGAAAGATGCGATGAAAATTGTCCCTTCTCTTTCATGATGAATGAAAGCCAGAAAGCGGAGATCTCCTGCCGCCATAATGAAATGCTCAGAAATGCAGCTGCACTCCTCTCAAAAAAGAAAATTCAAATGCTTGTTCTTGATGAGTTCCTCGACGCTTATAATCTCGGTCTCCTCGACAGGGAGCTTGCCGACTCTGTAGCTCTGCGTCATTATGAGACGGCTGAAATCGTTATTACCGGAAGAAATCCCTCTGACGCATATATCTCCGAAGCTGATTATATAAGTGAGATAAGCGCTCTTAAACATCCCTATAATAGGGGAATTCCGGCAAGAAAAGGAATCGAATTTTAAATTCGGGTTAAGAATCTCAATCCAAAACAATGCGGCAAAGCCTGTGAAGCTCTGCCGCATTTTGCTATTCTACGTCAATCTGACACATTTTCATTGCCTCGAGAGCGTTTTCGTGACTCTGCGGAGTTACTCCTGCACAGCAGCCTGAATCAACTGTAATTCTGACCTCAGGAAGCCTTGCTTTCAGCAGCATTGCGTTGGAAATCACGCAGATATCCGTGCAGAGTCCGACGAGAATCACTTCTTCAAGCTTCTCAATTGAAGCCGCATATTCCGCAAGCTCATACGAACCAAAGGTCGGCTTGTCAATTATTTTTGAATCCCGAACCTCAAGCTTGTCTGTAATTTCCCAGCCATAAGTACCTCTGACGCAGTGCTCAACTGGAAGCTTTTTGCCCTCGCTCGTCGAGAGATAATCCTCGCCGTGAGTATCCCTTGTAAATACCACCTCAGCTCCGCTTTCGCGTATGGAGCTGATTTTTTCCGCAACTCTGCCGACGATCTGGACAGCCTCTGCTGTTCCAAGAGCGCCGTCAATGAAGTCGTTCTGCATATCAATTACCGCAAGCAGTTTCATATTATACCCTCATTTCCTTAAAACGTCCATTTCAAATGGCTTTAGCTTTACTTTTTCCTTATCCGCAGAATCCATAAGGCTGTACATAGTCTCAGGAAGATTTATTTCAACATCGTTTTCCGAATTGTTGAAAATGAATATGTAATCGCACTCGCCGTCAGTTCTTGTTGTAATCTCAGTACCTGTCGGGAGTCCGTCAAGCTTTGATAATCCGCACTGCTCCATGATTTTTCCAGCAAAATCCTCGTAGAAATCCATCTTCCCAACTGTTCCGATGTAGTAGGCTGTTCCTCTGCCGTATTTGTTCACTGTAACCGCAGGAGCACCCTTATAGAAGCTGTCTGCATACTCCGCAAGAGACTCTGCTGTATTGAGCTTCAGGACGTCGCACCACTGCTTACAGCTGAAAGCTTTTCCGTCGTTTGCAGCAACAGACTGCTCGCTCCATCCGATAGGGTCATATTCAACAACCTCTGCTCCGACAAGCTCCTTGAAAACTGCCGGGAGTGCGTCCATTATGCAGTTATTGTTCTCATCCTTGACTCCGCTCCGGCAGGTCATGACAAGAGTTCCTCCCTCGCTGACGTAGCGTTTCAGCTTCTTAGTAACCTGCTCATTATTAACATAAAGCGACGGTGCGATCACGATTTTATAACGGGACAAATCAGCTTCGGACGATATCACGTCAATGTTAGCTCCGTATTTTGTGAATGCTGCATGGAAATACTTCATCTGCTCCAAATAATAGAAGCCGTCTGTCTGCGGCTGGATTTTGAAAGCACATTCGCTCTCAGGAGAATAAAGTATCGCTGTCTCTGAGTAGATCTCGGCACCGTTCACAGGTTCAAGCTTCGGGAGAATTTTACACAGCTCCCTGAACTCCGAATAGCGTCTGTTAAGAGCTCCGCTGTGGTCAAGGATTCCGTGCCAGTGCATCTCAGCTCCGGTTATTGCGGTTCTCCAGCGGAAATGAACAACAGTATCAGCTCCGTGTGCAATTGCCTGAAGCGCATAACCCTTTATCTGTCCCGGTCTAGGAGTCGGAGCCATCGGAGCCCAGCTTCCTGTAAGACCGCTGAGCTGTTCCATGATCCAGAAATTCTGCTGCTTTATGCCCCGCATGAAATCAAGATGAAATGCATGGGAATAGAATTCATCAGGATTCTTCGGAATCCTCACAGGAGGATAATTGTCATAGGAGACAAAATCAAGCTCGCTGAACATATCGTAGAGATCCGGCATATTCTCACAGAACCATGTATTCGTAGTGATCTGAATTCCGGGACAGTTCTTTCTGATTACGGACGAAAGAAGCCTTACATACTCAGCCGTACATCCGGAAGTGAATCGCCAGTAATCCAGACAAAGTGCAGGATTCTGCCACGCTTTCGGATAAGCCGACGGCGGCTGAATCTGAGTTATACTGCTGTATTCGCCGCTCCAGACGCTGTTTCCGAATGCTTTGTTGATGTTATCAACAGTTCCGTATTTCTCAATAAGCCAGTTTCTGAAATCTGCCCTGCACTCCTCGCAGCAGCAGGGATAAGCTTCAAGCTCGTTGTCGATCTGCCATGCGATCACAGAGGAATTGCCGGAGTAATGACGAGTCATCTCGTCGGTGATCCTCTTTGCATATTCAAGAAACACGGAAGAATTGATACATCTGTGACCTCTGATTCCGATCTGGATCCTTCTGCCGTCCGCACCGGTCTGTATGATTTCGGGATGCTTCTCGTAAAGCCACAGCGGAGGACAATTCGTCGGCGTACAGAGGACGACCTCTATTCCGTTTTCAGAGAAAATCTGCACAGCTTCATCAAGCCATGAAAAGTCAAAGCTTCCTTCCTCAGGCTCAAGTCTCGACCATGCAAATTCCGCAAGACGTACTATTGAAACTCCCGTTTCAGCCATAAGCTCTGCGTCCTTGCGCCACAGAGACTTATCCCACTGCTCGGGATAATAGTCAACTCCTATTCTCATATCAGTCTCCTAAATCGTACTCTATCAGCTGACAGTTGCCCATAAACCAGTTACTGTACTCGGCGGTAGTCATATTATTGAAGTATGTCTCGATAACACGGCAGATTCCTCCGTGACTTACGAGCAGAACGTTTTTCCCCTTGTACTTCTCAATAACCTCGTCAAGAACAGAATACACCCTATGAGAAAGCTGTAAAAGCGATTCTCCTGTCTCTCCCATTCTCACTCCGAACTCACGCTTGTTCTCAGCAAATCCCTCTGCCGTGCGGTGGAGTCCCTCAAATTTTCCGTAATCCCATTCACGGAGTCTCTCGTCAGTGACAAGCTCCAGAGAGTTCAGCTCCGCAGCAAGCTGAGCCGTTTTCAGCGCACGCTTCATAGGCGAGGAAATAATTATATCAAGCTTTATTCCGGAATTTTTTATCTCCTCAGCAAGCTGCTTAGCCTGACTGAGACCTGTTTCATTCAGCTCCAGATCGGTAATTCCGAGAATAAAGTCCTTTTTATTGTAATCGGTCTGACCGTGACGTGTTGAGTAAATCTTCATAATATCCTCCCACTAAAGCCCTTTTGCTCTGAGAAGCTCCTCCTCAGCCGTATCAAGCATAAGCTGACTTGGATTCTCGCCGCCCATTATCCGGGCAATCTCGGATTTTCTTCCCTCGAAGTCAAGCTGAGATACATGAGTCTCGGTACGCTCGTCAATGATTTTCTTCTCGATCATCAGATGATTATCAGCCATTACCGCAATCTGAGAAAGGTGTGTCACGCACAGCACCTGACGAACCTTTCCTATTTCACGGAGCTTGATTCCGATTTTCTGAGCCGCCTTTCCGCTGACTCCCGTATCAATTTCGTCGAAAATCATTGTCGGAATGCTGTCTTTATCCGCAATAACGCTTTTCAGGGCAAGCATGATTCTTGACAGCTCGCCTCCCGACGCAATTTTGGAAATCGGTTTCGGCTCTTCTCCCTTGTTTGCGGAAATCAGAAATTCCACGGTATCCATGCCGTTTACCGTTAGCTTACCCTTCTCATGACGTACTGCGAGCACTACACTGGGCATATTCAGGAATTCAAGCTCAGCTGTGACGCGCTCCACGAATTTTTCCGCCGTTCTCTCACGATACTCAAAGAGCGTTCTTGCTCTCTCGGTGACAACGTGAAGAAGCTCGGATTTCTTTTCGGTCAGCTTTGCAATTTCGTCCGAGGAGCTGTCGATCTGTGCAATCTCCTGCAAAGCGTTTGTATACATGCTGCAAAGCTCTCCGCAGTCGCAGGCATACTTCCTTTTGAGGGCGTTTATTGCTCCCAGACGCTCGCCCAGATAGTCAAGGCGCTGACCGTCAAGCTCGATTTTATCGGCAATTTCTCCAAGCTCCGAGGCAATGTCGGACAGCTCTATTTCAGCAGCTGCAATCCTCTCATAGAGGGTATTCAGCTTATCATTATTCTCCGTAAAGCGGCTGATTTCCTTTTCCGCAGCCGTCAGAAGCTCCGAAGCATTCTCCTCTCCCGTGAGAAGCTGAACTGCGTTATTTATCGAAATTATTGCGCTCTGAGCATTTTTTGCAGTCTCGTATTCCTTTTCAAGCAGCTCATCCTCATTTTCACTGAGGTCAAGCTCGCCGATATCGTCGATGATCTCGCTGAGGTAACGGCTGCGCTCAATTCTTGACTGCTCCAGTTTTTTCAGCTCGCCGAGCTTTCTTGCAGTCTGCTGAAGCTCACGAAAGCTCTCACGATAGGCTGTCAGGGCGGTATTATCTCCTCCGAAGCCGTCGAGGATCCCGAGATGACGCTCGCAGTCAAGCAGAACCTGATTATCGTGCTGACCGTGAATATTGATGAGCATACTTCCGATCTCACGCAGAATCGTTGCCGAAGCGGTCCGCTGATTGATTCTCGCAACGCTTCCGCCGTCTGCGCTTATTTCTCGTGTTACGGTGATCTCCTCGTTATCGTGGGAGATTCCAAGCTCGTCGAGCTTTTCCTGAACCTCCGCAGAGAGGTCGGTGAAAAGAGCCGTTATAATCGCCTTGCTGCAACCTGTACGCACGATGTCCTTTGAGCATCTCTGACCCAATACTGCGTTGATTCCGTTGATAAGTATGGATTTTCCCGCACCTGTCTCACCGGTGAATATGTTGAGATTTTCCGTCAGCGGTATTACTGCTTCTTTTATTACGGCAAGATTTTTTATATAGATTTCTTTAAGCATCAGTCTACCTCATTTGCTGTTTTCCGGGAAAAAGCTCACTCCTGAACTTTTTAGAGAGCTTTTTTGCATCCGCTTCCGTGCGGACAAGAATGAAAATCGTATCGTCGCCGGCAATAGTTCCCACTACTCCCTGATGATTTACCGAGTCGATCGCCGCACAGGTTCCCTGAGCCATTCCGGCTCTGCACTTCAGGACTATCGTATTGAGAGCATAGTCAACGGAGAGCACTGCTTCGGCAAAAAAGCTCTTCTCAACAGCTGTTGCCGCCGGAAGCATATATCTGTATATTCCGTTTTCGTCCCTTGCCTTCACAAGGGAAAGCTGCTGAATATCCCTTGAAAGCGTTGCCTGAGTAGCCTTTATTCCACGCTCCCCGAGCAGCTTTATCAGAAGCTCCTGAGTAGCCACGGGAGTCTCTGACACTATTTCCAGAATAGCTTCATGTCTGTGATTTTTCATTCATTCACCTCACTTTATCGGCTTCATCATTTTTCGGCAGAGCGATTCATGGAACGAATTGCCGATAAGGTCGATAAACCTGATCTTATGGCTTCCTCTGCATATTTCGATTTCCTGACCGCACTCAATATCAACATGAGCTTCTCCGTCAACGCTGACGCTTATCAGAGATTTTCCGTCGGATGCTGCATCCTTGAAAAGAAGCTTTCTTCCGGCAGAAAACAGAGTTGCTCTTGAGAAAAGCGAGTGAGGACAGATCAGCGTCATTTCGATGCATTCCAGATCAGGCTCAATGACCGGACCTCCCGCTGAGAGCGCATACGCTGTCGAACCCGACGGCGTACTGAAAAGAACTCCGTCTGCACGGTATCTTCCGATCAGATATCCGTCCGAATATACCTCAAAGTCGCAGATCTTTGATTTTCTGGATTTTGCACATATATCATTCAAGGCGGTGTAAAGCTTACCATCCGGCAATTTTACATCGAGCGTCATTCGTTCGGAAACCTCATACTCCCCTGTTTTCAGGAGTCTGAGCTTGTCCAGCTGGTCAGCCTCAAGACCTGCCATGAATCCCAGCGTTCCCGTATTTATACCGAGCAGCTTTGTGTCGGTTCCCATGAGGTATTTTGCACAGCGGAGAATCGTTCCGTCTCCTCCGATTGCAATAACGATATCAGCCGTTTTTGCCGACTCACCTATATCCTCAAACCGGACTCCCTGTTTGTCGGAGAATTCCTTTGAATACTCGCCGCTCACAAAGACATCAATTCCTGCTTCTCTCAGGACGTCACACGCTTCCCGAGCGCATCCGAGTGCGTTTTTCTTTTGAAAATTCGGGTATAAAGCTGCTTTCATCGTTAATTTGTGCTCCTTTACAGTTGTTTGAATGCTCTGTCGGTCAGTTCGCTGAAATCATGCAGTTTTGCAGGAAGCTCCGATTTCACAAGCTTCACGAGGTACTCTATATTTCCGCTTCCGCCCTTTACGGGAGAGTATGTGTACTTCTCGGCATAAAATCCGAGCTCTGCTGCAAAGGCGTTGATATCGGAGAGAATCCGCTCATGAACTCTTCTGTCCTTTACAATACCGCGCTTGCCGATATTTTCACGCCCTGCCTCAAACTGGGGCTTGATAAGGACTGCGGCACAAGCTCCGTTTTTCAGAAGCTCGTACATCTTCGGGAGAATCTTCTTCAGCGAAATAAAGGATACATCCACTGAGATGAAATCCACTTCGCCGCCTGTGAATTCCGCAGTAACATCACGGATATCGGTTCCCTCGGCATTTACCACACGGCTATCGGCTTTCAGGGACTCCGCAAGCTGACCGTGACCCACGTCAACGGCAATTACCCTTGCTGCTCCGTTTTTCAGCATGAAATCGGTGAAGCCTCCTGTCGAGGCTCCTATATCAAGACAAAGCTTTCCCGTAAAATCAATGCCGAACTCTGCTGCCGCCTTTTCGAGCTTCAATGCTCCTCGTCCGACATACTGCAAATCTTCCGTGAGAGCCTCTACAGCGTCCCCGGCGGAAACCTCCAGCGACGGCTTGGAAGCAGTTTTTCCGTTGACGATAATTCCGCCTGATTTTATCATTTCCTTTGCACGCTCACGGCTCTGAGCGATTCCTCTTGCGACCAGCTCTGCGTCAAGCCTTGACATCTATAAAGCTCCTTTTCCTTACATATTCGGTAATTTTTCCGCATGAAAGCCCAAGCTTGTCCAGACAGGACTTTACAGACGCCTGCTTTACAAAATCATTTGCTGCAACGCTGCTGTAGCTGCCTTGATAGGACATCCTTGCGAGTCTCTCGCCGAACTTTTCGGAAATACTTCCTGCGCCCATGCTTTCCTCGAAGAAAATTATCTGCTCATACTCGGCAGCTTCTGCGAAAATCTCCTCGGAAATCGGATATATTTTCGTCAGCTTGAGAAGTCCGCAGTCGATTCCGTCAGCACTGAGAATTCCGCCTGCGCTGTACACATCGCTGTAGATTCGTCCATAGGAAACAATCAGAAGCTTCCTGCTTTCGGAATGTGTGAATGTATACTCAGTGTTGAGTAACTCCTTATCAAATGAAGAAGTATCCGCACCTCTCGGATAGCGGACTGCCGCAATGCACTTGTCCTCGTAGACTGCACGTTTCAGACACATTCTCAGCTCCTCATAGCAGGACGGAGAGTATATAACCGTATTCGGAATCGAGGTCAGCATCGGAACATCAAGAAGTCCCTGATGAGTTTCGCCGTCCTCGCCGACTATGCCTGCTCTGTCAACTCCGAGAACAACATGAAGCTTTCCTATTGCCACATCATGCACAAGCTGGTCATACGACCTCTGCAAAAAGGAAGAGTACACCGCAAATACGGGAATCTGTCCCATAGAAGCCAGACCTCCGGCAAAAGTCACTGCATGCTGCTCAGCAATCCCCACGTCATAGAAGCGCTCGGGGAACTGCGAGCCGAAGAACTGGAGTCCCGTACCGTACTTCATTGCCGCAGTAATCGCACAGATACGGCTGTCCTTTTCCGCAAGCGCAGAGAGCTCCTTTCCGAACACCGTGGAAAAGCACTCGTCCGCCGAAACCTCGGGATTTCCCGTTACTATGTCAAATCTGGAAATTCCATGATACTCGCCCGGATTCTTCTCAGCAGGCATATATCCCTTTCCCTTGACGGTCTTGACATGAATGAACACAGGGCGGTCATATCTCTTGGCAACGTGCATTACCTCTTCAAGCTCGCTGAGATTATGTCCGTTTACAGGTCCTAAGTAGACAAATCCCATATCCTCGAACATCGTGCTCTGCTCGAGAAGCTTATACTTCACCGAGTTCTTAGCCGTTTTAATGCTCTTAGCCACGGGCATTCCGACTACCGGAATATTTGCAAGCGTTTTTTCAACAGCTCTTTTGGTATTCATATATTTTTCGGTATTTCTGAGCGAGGTCAGATAACGTGACAGTGCTCCGACGCTCTTGGAAATAGACATATCGTTGTCGTTGAGAATAACTATAAGATTTTTATTCCTGTCCTTGCCGCCATTATTCATTGCTTCGTAGAACATTCCGCCTGTAATTGCTCCGTCGCCTATTACGGCAACCGCATAGTTATCCTTGCCCTGAAGCTTCATAGCCTCGGCTATTCCGCAGGCAACTGATACGGACGTACTGCTGTGACCGCTTATATAGGTATCATGCTCGGATTCGTCGGGCTTGGGAAATCCGGAAATACCGTTTTCCTGTCTGAGTGTCGAGAATCTGTCAGCTCTGCCGGTAAGGATCTTATGCGTATACGCCTGATGTCCGACGTCCCATACGATCTTATCGTTGGGAGAGTCAAAATTGCGGTGAATAGCCATCGTCAGCTCCACCACACCCAGATTCGACGCAAGATGTCCGCCTGTTTTTGAAACTGTGGATATGAGCATATTCCTTATCTCTGAACAGAGATGCGTACACTGTTTTATTGTAAGATTCTTTAAGT
>JAFTPG010000047.1 GCA_017463375.1 Ruminococcus sp.
CTTTGAGAGCTTCTCAACGAAGGTCTTGAACACCTTTGCTCTCGGATCGGAGGTCGAGTATACAGCGTGTCCCATACCGTAGATAAGACCTGCATTGTCGAAGGCTTCCTTACGCAGAAGCTTTCTGAGGTATTCCTTGACCTCTTCCTCGTCAGCCCAGTTCTTGACCTGCTGCTTCATATCGTCGAACATGAGCGCAACCTTGATATTAGCTCCGCCGTGCTTGGGTCCCTTGAGAGAACCGAGAGCCGCAGCGATGGCAGAATAGGTATCCGTACCCGAGGAAGAAACAACGTGAACCGTAAATGTGGAGTTATTTCCGCCGCCGTGCTCAGCATGAAGAACAAGAGCCATGTCGAGGATTCTTGCCTCAAGCTCTGTATACTTTGAATCGGGACGGAGCATATATAGAAGATTCTCTGCAATTGAAAGCTCCGGCTGAGGCTTGTGAATAAAGAGACTCTCGCCGTTCTTGGAATAATTGTAAGCCTGATAGCCGTAAACCGCAAGCATCGGGAAGAGCGTAATCAGCTCGATGCACTGGCGGAGAACGTTGGGAATAGAAATATTATTTGCGTCGTCGTCATAAGAATAGAGAGCAAGAACACTCTTTGCAAGAGTATTCATCATATTATCGCTGGGCGACTTCATGATAACATCCCTTGTGAACGAGGACGGAAGCGTTCTGAAATCTGCGAGAAGCTGTCTGAACTTAGCAAGCTCCTCAGCGGAAGGCATCTCTCCGAAAAGAAGAAGGTAGATAGTTTCCTCAAAGCCGAATCGGCCTGCCTTGACAAAGCCGTCAACGATCTCTTCAACGTCGATACCTCTGTAATAGAGCTTTCCCTCTCCACGGTTAAGAACGTGGTCGTCGTTTTCGATAACCTTTATCGTACTAATATTTGTAAGACCTGCTACAACGCCGCTGCCGTTAATATCACGCAGACCTCTCTTAACGTCGAAGGTCGTATACAGCTCGGGGTTGATCCTGTATCCTTCGAGTGACTTATCCGCAAGTCTCTGGACTTCCGGAGTAATTTTTGAAAAACCGTAATCTGACATTTTCATCTTCCTTTCTTATCTTTATGATGTCCTGGGATACCCATTTGGCATACCGCCGGATATGAGCATCCTGCATATTAGTTAATTATAAACTATTTCACCAAACTTGTCAAGCACAGACGGCGCATGATGCTACAAATAACCCAAAAAATTATAGGATATTTTTTTATATTGTAAATTTCTCTTGCAAAAAGCAAGGATATATGGTAGAATATCCTTATAGTGTCTGCGGAGAGCTTTTCCGCAGATACTGCATATTTTCAAAATGATACTATTTGGAGGCTATCAATATGGGATTAATTAAAGCAGCAGCTGGCGCAATCGGCGGAATGCTCGCAGATTCATGGCTGGATTTTATCGAAGCAGACGAAATGGGTCCCTCTACCGCTATGGTAAGAGGAGTTCAGGTTGACAATAGAAGAGGCAGCAATAAAAAAGGCTCGGCAAACTATGTTTCCAACGGCTCGAGAATCGTTGTCGGACCCAATCAGATGATGCTCCTCGTGGACGGCGGAAGAATTGCAGATTACTGCGCTGAGCCGGGCTACTATGAGGTTTTCTTCTCGACTGCTCCGTCAATGTTCAACGGCGAGTTCAAGGACTCACTCAAGGACACCTGGAACCGCTTCAAGTTCGGCGGTCAGCCTTCCTCAAAGCAGGAGGTATACTTCATCAACCTCCAGGAGCTTAAAGGTATCCGCTTCGGAACAAGAAACGCTCTGAACTATTTCGACAACTTCTACAATGCAGAGCTTAACGTGCGCTGTCACGGTACTTACTCCATCAAAATCACCGACCCCCTCAAGTTCTTCGAGGAGGCTTGCCCCAGAAACGCTTCAAGAGTGGATATGAACGACTGCGGCGAACAGTATATGCTCGAATTTACTCAGGCGCTCCAGAACTCTATCGCTCAGATGTCCGTTGACGGAAAGAGAATCTCTCACCTCAATGCCGAGACTCTCGCTCTTTCAAGATATCTCGCAGACGCTCTTGACGACCAGTGGAAAAACCTCAGAGGCATGGAGATCTGCTCTGTTGCTCTCTCCACGATCTCCTACGACGAGGAGAGCAAGAAGCTCATCAATATGCGTAATCAGGGCGCTATGCTCAGCGATCCGACTGTCCGTGAGGGCTATGTTCAGGGCGCAGTTGCAAGAGGTCTCGAGGCGGCAGGCTCAAATAAGGCTGGCGCAGGTCAGGCATTCATGGCTATGGGCATGGGCATGCAGGGCGCAGGCAGCTTCATGCAGAGCGCTTCCGCAACGAACGCTCAGCAGATGAATCAGGCGGCTCAGCAGCAGGTTCAGGCTCAGGCGGCAAACGGCTGGAACTGCTCATGCGGTCAGACAGGCAACACAGGCAATTTCTGTCAGGGCTGCGGAAGCAAGAAGCCTACACCGGCGGCTTCATGGAACTGCTCATGCGGTCAGACGGGCAATACGGGCAACTTCTGTCAGGGCTGCGGAAGCAAGAGACCTGCGGCAGATTGGAAGTGCTCATGCGGAACAACAAATACAGGCAATTTCTGCGAGCAGTGCGGTTCTAAGAGACCGTAGTGCTTCTTACGCCAATTATCTGCGAAAAAAATAAAAGTTTTTGACCCCCACTTTTCTCAAAAAGTGGGGCGAGGGCATGGGGCGAGAAGCCCCATATCGCCCAAAGGGCGATGCGCCAGCATAAAGCAGCTCCCTGCGAGCGCAGCGATGCTGAGCGGGCGGTCCGTATTATTACCCTCCGCTTCAGCGGACGCTGAATTTTAACATTGACAGGCTGCAAAACACGCCTGTACACGATAAGATTGGAGTGAAAACACCTTTGGAGGCTGTACAGTATAAATGCCCCAACTGCGGCGCCGAGCTGCAGTTCAAACCCGACAGACAGGCTTTCGGCTGCGATTTCTGCCTTAGCTCCTTCACGGAAGCCGAAATCAAGGAGGTCTGCGCTAAAACCGAAAACAGTATCCCCGATGCTGAAATTGACGCTCAGAAGGATTTCGCCGAGCATACCAACCTCTACCACTGCTCAGGCTGCGGTGCCGAAATCATCTGCGACGACAACAGAACTGCCGATTTCTGCTACTACTGCCACGAACCCGTTATTCTCTCGGGACGTATGTCGGGCGAATTCAAACCAAATAAGGTCATCGGTTTCAGACTTACCCGTGACAACGCTGTTGACGCTTTCAAAAAATGGGTCGGCAAACGCTGGTTCGTTCCGAGCAGCTTCAAGTCAAATCAGCAGCTCGAAAAACTCACGGGACTCTACGTTCCGTTCTGGGTAGCCGACTGCGGTCTGAAGGCTGACTATGTTGCAAAGGGTCATAAAATCCGTACATGGACTTCGGGCAACTACCGCTATACCGAAACAAAGGAATTCGAGATCATCCGCCGTGCCAATATCACCGCCGACGGAATTCCTGCCGACGGCGAAAGCAAGATCGACGACCTCCTTATGGAGGCTATCGAGCCGTTTGACTATACTCAGGCTAAGGATTTCTCAATGTCCTACCTCAGCGGCTTCCTCGCAGACAAGTACGATGTCGATAAGGCTGCCGTTTTCCCGAGGATTCAGGTTCGTGCCGCAGACGCCGCAAAAAGCGTGATCAATCAGAGCATAAGCGGCTATGATTCTGTTATCCCACGCAGCGAGGACTATAAAATTATGCACACTGACTGGCAGTATATGCTGCTTCCCGTCTGGTTCATGACCTATAAGTACAACGGCGAGATCTATTCCTTTGCCGTGAACGGTCAGACTGGAAAGCTCGCAGGTACTCCCCCTCTCGACAAGATGAAGCTTGCTCTTGCAAGCCTTGGCTTCGGACTTGCTGCCGCTGTCATTATTATGCTGATTCTGGGGGTATTTCTGGGATGATGAAGAAATTTTTCAAAACCTTTATCGGCGCTCTCTCCTGTGCAGTTATGATGACATGCTCCGCTCTCGGAGCTTCCGCCGTTTCGGATAACTCTGCCGCTGGCTTTGACGGAGACCTCTCCAACTGCGGAGTCTACGACGAAAAGGGACTCTTTGACTCCGACGAGCTTGCCGAACTGGACGAGCTTGTCCGTGAAACTGCCGACGAGCTTGACATGTACATAGCTATCTACCTCAGCGACGACGCAAGAAGCGAATACTCTACCGAGAGCTTCGCCGACGAGAACTACGAGGCGCTCTTCGGTGAGGATACTGACGGCGTGTTCTATTATATGGACTTGTCCGAGCAGTACAGCGCCTATGACTATATCTCCACCAGCGGTAAGGCTATCGTTCTCTATCAGGACAGTATCGACGATATGCTCGACGAAATCTTTGATTACCTCCCGGCTTCAGGCGAAACTATCTATGCAAGCGAAATTGAAAGAGGTATTGAGGAGATTCTCAATGTTCTCGAGAACTACGGCGATTCAGAGCCCGGCTTCTGGGACTACTACCATGATACAAGCACCGACAAGTATATCTATTACAAAAACGGCGAGCTTGTCGTAACCTCGTCAAAGCCGGCAGCGGCGATTCTCAAGAATCTTGTATTTGCGATTCCGGGCGGTATCATTCTCGGAGTGATATTCTACTTCATGACGAAATCGCACTATAAATTCAAGAAGGGTCACAACTCAGCAGCTTACGTCTGCCACGAACAGACCAACTTCACTCAGCGTGAGGACAGATTCATCCGCACCAGAGTATCCAAAACCCGAATCCAGTCCAGCTCCTGCGGCGGCAGAAGCGGCGGCGGCGGCGGTGGAGGAGGCTCCCACGGCGGCGGCGGCGGTCACAGGTAAGCGACCTGAGCGCAGTTCCCCCACCCGTGTTAGTTTGCTGAGTAATTGAAAAGTAATGCCCTCCCCCGTCTGGGGGAGGGGGATGATTTACAACGTCTTGTAGGGGCGGTCCTTGCGGTCGCCCGTTATTTTGTCTCAATAATGAATTAGGGCTGTCGCTGCAACGGTAACGGGCGTCCGAGGGCGGACGCCCCTACAAGACGTTATGTGTAGGGGACGCCGCCCTCGGCGTCCCACTACGGTCGCCCGTTGTTTTATCCAGATATCCGAAATTCGGGCGGATGATATCCGCCCCTACAAAAGGCAACGCAAAAGTTTCGGTCAAGCCTTTTCAAAGGCTTGCAGGGTTATCAGGGACGGCGTCCCATTTTCATGATTTCAAAAAACACAAAAACCTCCCGACGAATAGCTGATACTCTTATCGGAGAATCACCAACCAACCGAATAGGACACGATACCCCGTGTAGAATTCATGTATTCTACACGGGGTTCATCATTGTACCGACTTATATTCTATTTTCCGCTCATTGTTATTTGGCTTCTTTTCTTTGAGCCTGTGCCTCCAGAAGTTCTGCTATGAGATACTCGACCTTACCCTTATCCCGTTCTGATAGGCAGTGCCAGCTATGAAGCAGATTCTGTTCATCTTCGCTGAGTGACTGTTCATCTCTATGCTTTTGACGACCAGCCAGATAATCAAGGCTCACCCCGTAATATTCCGCAAGCTGAATTGCTCTCATAAACGGAAGTTCCCGTTCTCCCTTTTCATATTTCCCGTAATACTGTGCCGTTGTTCCTAAAAATTCGGCGACCTCCGTCTGTGTTCTGTCAGAATCTTCCCGTAAATCACGAATTCTCTTGTACCAAGCCATAAATGACACTCCCTTCTATAAAGATTTTATCACATATGACTAAAAGGTATTGACTTTTCAACCTAAATAGATTATAATATAGATAAGAGTAGCCAGATGTGATTGTCCTGTGTGCTCTGTATCTATATTATTCTATTTGTGGGAGGTTTTAGTATGAAACGAAACCGATTTTTAAGCTTTTTCCTTGCAGGACTTATGCTGTTTTCATTCTTGTCGGTGTTCCCGAACGATTCATTCAGCCCATTCACTATGATGGAAGCAAATGCTGCTGAGGGCAGATTGTACAACCAGAATGATTCCTACTGGAAAACTGTAACATTCACCAAGTACGCTTCATCTGGGAACAGTATGTATACGTCCGGATGTGGCATTTTCTCGTTTTGTAATGCTATCTATGCACTGAATGGAAGTAAAATTGATGCCAAATCTCTTGCAACATGGGCAGTTGACAATGGTTCCTATCAACCTGGTAATGGCGGTTTGTACAGAAAGGCCTTCTACGATAAGATTCAGGCAGGTTATGGTAGTAGCTACGGCTTCAAAATCGATGGTCAGTATTATGGAACGATTTCAGACAGCAGATTGATTACTCATTTGCAGAATGGCGGTGTTGCCGCAATTCATGTTTCCAATCATTTTATGGCAGTAACAGGATACAATGCAAGCAATGGTACATATCATGTTATAGAAAGTGCTGTTTATAGTGGTAGAGGATTGGAAGCTGACAGTTGGGTAACCGCATCAAAATTGTCTTCTGGTTTGACGGATGTGGATTGGTATGCTTTAATTTCGAGTACAGGTACGCCGCCTACAGCACCAAGTCTTTCAATCAATAAACGTGCTGGTTTAGCAACTGATACAATTACCATATCGTGGGATAGTGTACAAGGTGCGGATTCTTACTGGCTTCACATCTATAAAGACGGTGAAGATTATGTGAATCAAACTTTAAATCAAGCTTTATCTTACTCTGCAAAATACCCTGTTGGTAACTATGTTGCTTATGTGGTATCGTGTAACAGTGCCGGTGAAACATTAAGTATGGTTGAGTTTACAATTTACAATGGTGTTCCTGGTAAGCCAAATCCTAAGATCTCCAAAACTCTTTTTGCAGCAAATGAAACTGTTGATATTACATGGTCTGCAACAACTAATACAGATTCATATTGGTTACACATCTATAAAAACGGAGAAGACTATGTGAATCAGACGTTAGGACAAGATTTGTCATATTCTGCAACATACCCTGCTGGTGAATATGTAGCGTACATTGTCTCTTGTAACGGACTTGCTGAAACGTTAAGTAGTGTTGAATTTACAGTATATGATTCAGCTCCCGATAAACCAAATCCTAAAATTAGTAAAACAGTATTTTCAACCAGTGAGAAGGTAAATATCACGTGGGATGCAATCGAAAATGTTGAATATTATTGGCTCCATATTTACAAAGACGATGAGGACTATGTGAATAAAAGTTTAAATCAAGCCCTATCTTATTCCGGTACTTACCCAGCAGGAAAATATGTAGCATATATCGTTTCTTGCAATAGCTATGGAGAAACATTAAGTAGTGTATCGTTTCAAGTAATTGGCGATTTGAAAGCAACGCTGAATGCAAATGGTGGCACATGTTCAACCGAAAGCGTTACTGTCGCATATGGTGGAACGTATAGTTCATTACCCAAGCCTTCCAGAAGTGGATATACCTTTGATGGATGGTATACTGCTGCAAGCGGTGGAACAAAGATAACTGAAACAACGAATGTGACAGCCACAACAAACCACACCCTCTACGCTCACTGGACAGCCAACAAATACACCATAACATTCAAACCCACCGGCGGTACCTGTGACTCCACCAGCAAATCCGTCACTTACAACAGCACTTACGGTGATTTGCCAACACCAACTCGTACAGGGCATGTTTTCAAAGGGTGGTTTACAGCTGAAAGCGGTGGTACGCAGATCACCAAGGACAGCAAGGTAACGATCACTGCTAATCAGACACTGTACGCACAGTGGACGCTGAATTCTTATACTGTTACTTTGGACGCTAACGGCGGCACAGTATCAGACGATTCAGTTACTGTGACTTACAGCAAGGGCTACGGAACACTGCCCGAACCCACAAGAGATGGGTACACCTTCCTCGGTTGGTTCACTGCTGCTGACGGCGGTACGGAAGTAACTGCATCCACGACCGTAACAACAAACAAGAATCACACGCTTTATGCTCATTGGCAGAAGAACAAAGTTGTCGGAGATGTTAATGCAGATGGAACATTCAATGTGGCGGATGTAGTCATGCTTCAGAAATGGCTAATCTGCACACCAAACGCAACACTCACGGATTGGCAGGCTGCGGATTTGTGTGATGATGACAGAATTGATGTGTTTGATCTTTGTCTTATGAAGCGTGAATTGATATCAAAATCATAGTATCCGAGTTGCATCTGCACACAGCTGCTCGGATTAGATAAACTATTTCTAAAAGGGACAAATCAGAAAATGCTGTCTTGCATGAAAGCAAGACAGCATTTTTTTAACATCCTAAAATATTTTTTTCAAACTCCATACCCGAAATCTCCCCACAAAGATAAGCCCTCCGAGCCGCCTGAGCTTGCATCAGCCATGTGGTATACTGCTCAAACGTCATATCTTTTTCCGTTTCTTCTCCTGGAAGTTTCCATTCGCCACGCTCAAAACGCTTGTAATTACGATTCTTCACACGGTCATATTCCGCAAGCAGGGTATCCTGCTGTTTGTTCAATTTCTGCATAAGCTTCGGTGCGACCTGTTTGCAGGTCTTGCCGTCAGAAGTAATCACTCTGTCACAGTACAGGGTGATTTTTTTCGTTTTCGGAACAAAGAATCTGCCGCAGCACTGGCAGCTGCGTACAGGCTTGCCGAGCTGTGCAAAATGCAGCAGCATAAATGCGTAGTAATCATCAAACCGATTGAAGAAGTAGGTTTCCGATAGTCGCATTTCCGCTGAACCGATTGGATGATTGATGTATTCCATCTGATAGCTTCGACGAAATAGTTCTGTTTCTGTCAGTACACATTCAGCAAACCATTTCTGCACATCGTCATACTGCTCACACTTGTGCAGAATGCGGAACAGCAGCTCACGGAAGTACAGCGGAGCTTTCAGTGCATCGTTGACATTGTTCATCAGCTGAAGAAAAAAGTTCGCTGTACCGTCGTCAGGAATATTGGTCACATTTAGAATATCCGCATAAAGAAGCTCTCCCATGATATCGTCATTTTCCATGATGGCAGCCGCAACTTCAAGAGCCTTATCAATGACTTCTGTTACCTGTTCTTCAGAAATGATGCCGAAGTTTTCGCCGTCTTCCAGTTCAGAAAGTGCGCCGATATAGTCGCAGATGCGCTCGTAGTTGGTGCTGTTCGTTGCAAGCATGGAAATCAATTCTTCATCTACAGTTGCATCTGCAAGCGGTGACAATACACCATGATGACATAGATAGCGATGAACAGTGTTCCCGTCCAGTACGACATAAATCCCGTTTTTGTAAGTGGTAGTCATGACTCGGCTCCTTTCTTCTTTTGCTGATTCCATTATACCATATCTGTCTCGGAATTACAATTGTCTTGGATTGAAAAATGTGCAAATTCTTAATTATCACTCTCGCATTTTCAAGCTTGATGAAATCTGTTAGACTTAAAGTAGAAGGAAAGGCAGAAGCCTTGGAAACTTGAAAATTGAATACGGATACACCAAGTACGTTATTTCTGATGGTGGGGTGATGAGCCGTACCAGCCGCATGAGAAATCCGCCAAGACCTCGAAAGAGCGAGCGAACAAGATACTCTCAGACCTGTGCAGAGCAAACACAGTCGGCGATGAAAGTCAGAAATGGATACTTACGTTCAGCCACAGTCCGAGCGTGATAAAACCGTCGCAGGCAATGGGAACGT
The DNA here is from genome assembly GCA_017463375.1 of Ruminococcus sp. Taxonomy (GTDB): domain Bacteria; phylum Bacillota; class Clostridia; order Oscillospirales; family Ruminococcaceae; genus Ruminococcus. The sequence continues at coordinate 9,655 of JAFTPG010000047.1, forward strand.
GCGAAAAGTGTTCTGCATCAGACACTTTATGAGTCCGATACGCTGTCGGACGCTTGGTGAATCGCCCGAATCAGAACAGCAGCAAGCGGAGGTGAAGTCTGTGCTGTGATGCGATTGATGTTCGAAGTTCGGGAGGATGATCTGCAACACATGAATCTCATCGGGTGACAGTAGTGACGGTAAAATTCTATGGGTGGAGGTCTTGGATTCTACCGGCACCCAAAATTCGGAGAATTCCGATTCTGCGTTGTTTCAGTGTGGTGACATTAACGAAACGGGTGATGGTAGCTCGCAAAAGGGTGACGGTAACTTTATTGAAACGACCGCAATGCCCGTCAGCGTTTTGTGAGACATTTGTGCCATCGGAATTGCTGTGGGATAAGTTATCGTGAATCGACACAGAACGGCACACGAGCGAACGTGGGGCGTTTGTGGGCAAGTTATGCCAGTAATTGAAATACAGGGTTTCGGGGCTCACCGAAAGTAAACCTTTGGTTTGCCAGCATCGCATTCGGCAGTCCGCATAGCGGCCACCGATGCAGCTGGTCGGGGCGTACCCCGAACCCCACGGCGAGCCGCCGCTCCCAATTGTGCCTCCGCATAGTTCCTGCGGACACATAGTCCTTGTGTCGGCACGTTGAAAGTAACCATAAACGAAAAGAAAAAAGGAGTGTGATGCCATGAGAAAACGAAATGTAACAATCACAATCCGCTGCACCGAGGACGAGCGTCAGCGGATTTACAGCAAGGCTCGTCAGCATGGATTGACACTGAGTGACTTCGTGCTTCGGTCGGCACTTGGCAAGAAAATTGTCACCGCCGATGGACTTGCGGATGTGCTGAAAGAGCAGAAATCCATCGGGCGAAATCTGAATGCGGCGGATACCAGAAGTATGGTGGAAATCACTGCACCTCGCATTATATCCGGGAATCCGTGCTGAACGAGATTGTGCTGACCTCACTCCGACAGATGACGGCATATGCAAGGGAAAATACTGAGGAGTTCTATGCGATGGCAACGGCAAACGGCGAAGCGGAGGCACAGAGGTTCTATGCCACAGCTGAACGACAGAAAACGCAGATTACCGCAAGAATCAGCCAGCTTGACAACATCATCCGCTGTCTGTACGAGGACAGAGTGACAGGACGAATCACCCCTGAACGCTATGATACAATGGCGAGTGGCTACGAGCTGGAACAGGCAGAGCTGCGGCAGGAACTGCAGTGCATCACGCAGAAAATTGATGAGATGGACTTGCGTGAGATGTATGTGAAAGAGTTCATCGCCAAGGCAAAGACGTATATTGAGATGCCCGAGCTAACGCCCGAACTGTTGCGAGTGTTCATTCGTAGGATTGAGGTGTATGAGAAAGCGGAGAAATACTCACGAACCTGCGGAAACAAGATCGTGATCCACTATACGTTTCAGGCAGGCAGCGGTCAGAGGGCTGATGCAGTGACGGACGAAGTAAGTGAAATGGCACTGCTTCCGGCATAAAAAGCAAACCCGAAAGGCAATTAAGCCTTTCGGGTTACATAGCAGACTGATTTCTCCGTTAAGGATAACAGGCAAAAAATCGGGAGGTTTATTTATTATCCTATCAGTTATTCATACCAAGCTCGATAGCTCTGAAATTGTTTGCGATAAGATGAGCCTTTGACGGCGGAACTACCTTTTCGATAGCCTTTTTCATTGTCTCGAGGGAGAAGATACCTGTCTCCTTGATGATCTTACCGAGGAGAATAATATTCGAGCCGCCCTTGAGCTGATTATCGTCGGCGAGCTGTGACGACGGAATATAGTAGCACTCGATATCGGTTCTCTCGCACTTAGCCTCAACGAGAGTACTGTCGATGAACACCTTGCCGCCCGGCTTGACAGCATTGATGAACTTGTCATAGGAAGGACCATTCATAGCCACGAGGATATCGGGAGCAAGCACCAGCGGAGAACCAATCGGCTCGTCCGAGATACATACGGAGCAGTTAGCTGTACCGCCTCTCATCTCGGGACCGTATGAGGGAAGCCATGAAAGCTCCTTAGAGTCCATAAGACCGCAGTATGCAAGAATTTTTCCGGCAAAGAGAACGCCCTGTCCTCCGAAGCCTGCAAGAAGAATTTCAGTTGTCATTACTTGTTGCCCTCCTCATCAGCAGTTATATCCTTGTAAACGCCAAGCGGATAGTAAGGAATCATATCGTCACGGAGTCTCTGAAGCGCCTCAACGGGAGTAAGTCCCCAGTTTGTGGGACAGGTTGAAAGAACCTCAATGATTGAGAAGCCCTTGCCTGCCTTCTGATTCTCGAAAGCCTTGCGGATAGCCTTCTTAGCCTCACGGATATGCGGAACGGAATCAACCGCAACACGATGAGCATAGGCTGTTCCTGTGAGAGTCGAGAGCATCTCGCACACACGCACGGGATATCCCGCAAGCTTCGGGTCACGTCCGAAAGGAGTTGTCTGAGTTACCTGACCGGGCAGAGTTGTAGGAGCCATCTGACCGCCTGTCATGCCGTAGATAGTGTTATTGATGAAGATAACGACGATATTTTCGCCTCTTGTAGCGCTGTGAACGGTCTCACAGGTACCGATAGCAGCGAGGTCGCCGTCGCCCTGATATGTAAACACGAACTTGTCGGGATTAGTTCTCTTAACGCCTGTAGCAACTGCCGGAGCTCTTCCGTGGGGAGCTTCAATCATATCGCAGCCGAAGTAGTCGTAAGCCATAACTGAGCAGCCTACGGGACATACTCCGATAGTATCGCCTGCGATGTCCATTTCATCGAGAACCTCGCATACGAGTCTGTGAACGATACCGTGTGTACAGCCGGGACAGTAATGTGTGGAAACGTCGAGAAGCGACTTGGGTCTTTCAAAAACAACAGCCATTACTGAGCACCTCCTAATTTCTTGATTTCCTCGAGAACCTCAGCAGGAGTGGGGATAATACCGCCTGTTCTGCCGAAGAACTCAACAGGCTTTGAGCAGTTGAGTGCAAGCTTTACGTCGTCGATCATCTGACCCATGGACATCTCTACGTCGAGGATAACAGAAGCATTCTTTGCAGCCTCGTTGATCTCCTTAACGGGGAACGGCCAGAGAGTCTTGGGACGGAAAAGACCTGCCTTGATGCCCAGCTCTCTTGCGGAGTTTACAGCGGATTTTGCTACTCTTGCAGAAGCTCCGTAAGCGCAGAGGAGAATATCGCAGTCCTCTGTGAGATAAAGCTCAGCGTCAGTTTCCTCAGCCTTGATGATCTCGTATCTCTTGAAACGCTCGACAACGGTCTTTTCAAGTCCGTCCGGCTGGAGATAGAGTGAGTTTATGATGTGGTGCTCACGCTCGTTTTTGTGACCTGTAGCTGCCCATGAGCTTTTATCGTGAGCGTTTGCGTCGATTTCGGGGAATGTAACAGGCTCCATCATCTGACCGAGCAGACCATCTGCGAGGATCATTGCGGGAACTCTGTACTTATCGGCAGTATCAAACGCCTTTGTAACCATGTCAACCATTTCCTGAACGGAGGACGGAGCGAATACAAGAATATGGAAGTCACCGTGGCCCATAGCTCTTGTAGCCTGCCAGTAGTCAGCCTGTGAGGGCTGGATACCTCCGAGACCGGGGCCTCCTCGCTGAACGTTGATGATGAGTGCAGGAACGTCAGAACCTGCAAGATATGAGATTCCCTCAGCCTTGAGTGAAACTCCGGGTGAGGAAGATGATGTCATGGCACGGACGCCTGTTGAAGCAGCTCCGAGAACCATGTTGATTGCGGCGATTTCAGACTCTGCCTGGAGGAAAACTCCTCCTGCCTTGTGCATACGCTTAGCCATATATGCGGCAAGCTCGGTCTGGGGTGTGATAGGATATCCGAAGAAGCACTTGCAGCCTGCACGGATAGCAGCCTCAGCGAGAGCCTCGTTACCCTTCATAAGATTTCTTTCCAAAGCCAAACAGCTCCTTTCAATTCAAAGTGAGATTATTTTTCAACAACAATTGCACAGTCGGGACACATAATTCCGCACATTGCACAGCCGATGCAAGCGGATTCATCCGTACAGACAGCGTAGAAATAGCCCTTTTTGTTGCGCTTCTCTTTCTGGAGCGAAACGATTTTCTTGGGACAGGCTGTTGCACAAAGACCACAGCCCTTGCAGCGCTCGGTAATAACCGTCATCTTAGCCATATAATTTACTCTCCTTTCCGTATAGTAATCAGTAATAACCTTTACTTTTTTGAATGACAATTTGTAGGGGACGGCGTCCCCGACGTCCCAATAATTAATTGGCAGCGGGGCGTCGAGGATTTATGCCCTTTAGGGTACGCCGCTCCCTACATGATTTATATATGATTTATTTCTCCCACAAGGGCTTTACATAGACCTTTACGGGGAAAATATCCTCATTCTCCGAGAACTCGGCAA
>JAFTPG010000056.1 GCA_017463375.1 Ruminococcus sp.
GACCCCTTTCCAAAGACTTCAACTCAAATTTTCCAGATAGGGGCATGCCCCTATCTGGAAAATTTAAATAAAAGTTTTAGGGAGGGAGTTTGAGGGATGACCCTTTTTCAAAAGGGTCTCCCTCAATAGATTGCGAAAACACCCCCGCATAACAACAATTTGTATACACAGCATAGTTGTGAGTTTGAAAATTCGCTGAAAATCTATTGACAGAGAACTGAAAAAAGTGTATAATATTTGTGTTGTATTTATTTGCAGAAATATTACTATGGCAGTAATGCAGCTTTGTTTTTTATCATTATTGCGTTCGGGAGGCTTATTATCCGGCTATAGTCGGAGCTTTCCGCAGCATTATTAATAGTGTCAGGGCATTGCAGCGATTGGTCTGCATGTTCTGAATGCTTCCGGAGCTTCTCCGGACTGCTCTCAGTTTATAATTAAGTAAACGCTGTGCTTTAGTCATAATTTATGCACAGTGTTTTCATAACAATTTAATAATGAATAAAATAATGCGGCACTTACCGCCTTTTAAGTAGTAATAAAGTTTATGATACAAACTTTTATCTTTAATTTCGGAAAAGGAGGTAATGCACTGTATGGATCCAATTTTAGTCGTTGTTCTGATTATCGCCGCTTTGATTATCGGCGCAGCAGCTGCTGGCTTTATCGCTTTTCAGAAAGGCGTAGCCACTGGTATCGAACGCCGTAAGCAGCAGGCCGAGTCATTGATGGGCTCCGCTGAAAAAGAGGCGGAACGTATTCTCGAGGACGCCCGCAAGGATGCTGAGAACAAAAAGAAAAGCGCTCTTATTGAGGCTAAAGACGAGATACATAAGCTTCGCAGCGAAGCTGACAAGGAAGTTAAGGACCGCAGAGCAGAGCTGAATCGTCAGGAAAGACGTATGCAGCAAAAAGAAGAAAATCTTGATAAGAAAAATGATAATCTCGAGAAAAAGGATGAACTCCTGAATCAGAAAATCAAATCCGCCGACGAGAAGCTCAAGGAAGCGGAAACTATCAAGAAAAGTCAGATGGATATTCTTGAGAGAATATCAGAATTCACCCGTGATCAGGCTAAGGAGTATATACTCTCCAAGCTCGAGGATGACCTCGTTCACGAAAAGGCTGTTAAAATTCAGTCCTATGAGCAGCAGATCAAGGACGAATGCCACGAAAAGGCAAGAAACTACGTTTCTCTCGCAATCGCTAAGGTTGCCGCTGATCAGGTTTCCGAAGCAGCTGTTTCAGTTGTTCCCCTTCCCAACGACGAAATGAAGGGAAGAATTATCGGTCGTGAGGGCCGTAATATCAGAACTCTCGAAACTCTCACCGGCGTTGACCTTATCATCGACGATACCCCCGAAGCTATCACTCTCTCATGCTTCGATCAGGTAAGACGTGAGGTTGCAAGAATCGCTCTCGAAAAGCTCATCGCTGACGGAAGAATCCACCCTACCCGCATTGAGGAAATGGTTGACAAGGCTCGCCGTGAGGTGGAGTACCGCATCAAGCAGGAGGGCGAAAGAGCTGTCATTGAAACCAACGTTCATGGTATCAACCACGAACTCGTTAAGCTTATCGGACGTCTCAGATTCCGTACAAGCTACCGTCAGAATGTTCTCGACCACTCGATCGAAGTCGCTCAGCTCGCAGGAGTTCTCGCTTCCGAGCTTGGCGTTGACCCGAATCTCGCAAGACGTGCAGGTCTCCTTCACGATATCGGTAAGGCTCTTACCTCGGAAATTGAAGGCTCACACGTTCAGATCGGCGTTGAGGTTTGTAAGAAGTATAACGAAAATCCCGTTATTATCCATGCCGTTGAGGCTCACCATAACGATGTAGAGCCGAAAACTGTTATCGCTTGTATCGTTCAGGCTGCGGACGCTATCTCGGCTGCAAGACCTGCCGCAAGAAGCGAAAACTACGAAAGCTATATCAAGCGTCTCCAGAAGCTTGAGGAAATCTGCAACTCCTATGAGGGAGTTGAAAAGTGCTATGCCGTTCAGGCGGGCAGAGAAGTCAGAATCATGGTTGTTCCTGAAGTCATCAACGATGAAAAGATGGTTCTCGTTGCAAGACAGATCTCTCAGCAGATTGAAAACGAAATGGACTATCCCGGACAGATCAAGGTTAATCTCATCAGGGAAAGCCGTGTTACAGACTACGCTAAGTAAAATCATAAAATTTACTGCGGACATCCCGTCCGCAGTTTATTTATAGCTATCCCTCTAAATCTTTTTACTTATCCCCAGATAAGAAATATTTGAAAAGGAGTTTTTTACCATGGCGAATTTCTCTCTCAGCAAAATCAAAGCCTCCGCAGCCGCAGCTGTGCTTGCAGCTTCGGCAGCAGTTTTCCCTCTCATGAATGCCTCCGCTCAGGGCGAGCTTCTCGGCTACAGAGGCGACCTCAATCACGATATGTCTGTCAATTCAGCAGATCTCGTGCAGCTCTCGAATTATATCGAGAACAGGACGACCCTTACCTCCGATGTGTTTATGAATGCCGATCTCACTGCCGACGGGGATGTCAATGCTTTAGACCTTGTTGTCCTCAGAAAATGCATTGTCGGCTACGTTGACCTCATCGGAATCTACGACGAAGAAACTGACGAACCTCAGGTTACTACAACAACGACTACTGCTCCTGCTGTCGTGACAACAACTACTACGATTGCAGAAGCACCTGCTGAAACTACAACTACAACTGAGATCTGGTACGATGAGGAATCCGATTTTATCTCAGCTCCGATTGCGGCAGTAAACGCTTCACTTCCAAGTCAGGGCAGCGCAAATCTTGTAATCTTCTATGTTGATTTTCCTGACTGTCAGTATACATACGACCCGACAGCCGAGGAGATAGATAAGCTTGCTTTCGGTGAGGCTGACTCTGCAAGCTCCGCTTATCCATTCGAGAGCATGTCAGCTTTCTATGAACGTTCTTCAAAAGGAAGCATGAATCTCAGCGGAAAGGCGTTCCGCTACACTGCCAAGGAAAATCAGTCCGCTTACGATACCGATAAGGTTAAGCTCGCTGAGGAGTGCTACGAGGCGTTCAAGGACAGCGTTGATTTCTCTCAGTTCGACGGCGACGGTGACGGAATGATCGACGCAACTCTGTTTACTGTTCCCACAGCGGCAGGCGACGATAACTGGTGGCCCTGTGCAGGAGCCTTCGGCGACGGTGATTACAGAGTCGATGGAATGAGCGTCGGTCATATCATCACAGGAAATGCTCAGATCGAAAGCGCGTCAGATTACTCTAACTTTGTATCAAGCTATCTCCATGAGATGGGTCACTGCATGGGACTTCCCGACTATTATCTGTACGTTGATTCAGGGGATTTTGAGGGCTTCCACGGTGAAGCTGGCATAGAGCTTATGGACGCAGACGCTATGTCTGATTTCAGTTCTTTCTCTAAGCTTATGCTCGGATGGTACAAGGAGGATCAGATTCAGGTTTATGACAGCTCAAAGGGCTCGCAGACATTTACTCTCAGCAATGCTCAGACGGACGAGGGTAACTGCATAATCATTCCTTACGGCGAGCTTGACGATAATTATTTCTCTGAATATTTTATCATAGAGTATGCTTCCGCTGAGGCAAACAATAGCGGTATATGGTGGCAGAATTCCAGCGGTATCCGCATTCACCATGTAAAGGCAGACCTCCAGGAGGACTACTGGTGGACTTATCTCAAGTACCAGAACGGCTCCGAATACACCAACGGCGATAATGAAGGTATCCGACTTATCCGCATTGTGAATGACGTTGAGGGCGATAACTTCTTCTATACGGGCGATGTTGTCAACAGCTCCGTTTTAGGCTTCGGCTGGTACGACAGCAGCGAGAATGAATCCGTCGATCCGGGCGTGACTATAAGTATTGGTGACCTGATTAACGGTGAATATACAGTTACTATTGACTAACAACATTCACTCTTTTCAGCCGAAATTCTACATTTCCTCCAAAAATTACATCGTATTTTCTGTATACTTATTTCTTAAAAAGACTTGATTTTTTCTGAAATTATGATACAATATAAGTATTGAAGGATTCAAGTCCTTTGCAAATTCTATGGAGGTGTCCAATTATGGCATATATTATTAATGATGATTGCATCAGCTGCGGTGCTTGCGAGAGCGAATGTCCCGTAAACGCTATCTCTGCTGGTGAGGGTAAGTACAATATCGACGCTGACGCTTGCGTTGAGTGCGGCGCTTGCGCTGGTGTTTGCCCCGTTTCAGCTCCTAACGCTGAATAATTAATGTACATAAACAGCTCTCATCCCGGGAGCTGTTTATTTTTTTTCCCAATTCCCGATATCTCTTGTGAATTGTTGTTTAGCAGGGGAGTATCTTCGCAACCTGCTGGGGCAAACCTTTCTGAAGAAAGGTTCTTCCCCAGACCCCTTTCCAAAGACTTCAACTCAAATTTTCCAGATAGGGGGCATGCCCCCTATCTGGAAAATTTAAATAAAAGTTTTAGGGAGGGAGTTTGAGGGAGGACCCTTTTTCAAAAGGGTCTCCCTCAA
>JAFTPG010000048.1 GCA_017463375.1 Ruminococcus sp.
TCTTCCCCAGACCCCTTTCCAAAGACTTCAACTCAAATTTTCCAGATAGGGGGCATGCCCCCTATCTGGAAAATTTAAATAAAAGTTTTAGGGAGGGAGTTTGAGGGAGGACCCTTTTTCAAAAGGGTCTCCCTCAATAGACTACGAAGATCCCCCCGCTAAACAACAATTTGCAAAATACCGTTGATTAATGGGGAAAAATGTAGTATAATTATAGCTGAGAAAACACATCGGAGGTTACATGATGAAAAAACAGGGTGAAAACAAAAATAGTTCCATATTAAAAACGGCAGTCACGCTGATAGTAATTATCGTTGCGGCGATTTTCGGCGGAAAGCAATTTGTCGGCGGCGGCGAGGACGACACAAAAAAGGATGTTTCGATTGTTGCGGACGTTTCGGACGATAATGAGGATGAACAGCTGACTCCCAAGGATTCCGGAACTAAAGAAACAGAGGCTGAGAAAACCGAAGCCGAGAAAACGGAGACTCCGACGGAAGCTCCTGCCGAGGAGATTCAGTATACCTTTTACAGTGACGAGCTTCTTGAATCTCACTTTGAGAAGCATGGGGATGAGTTTGACTATGCGACTGCCGAGGAGTACGAGCAGGCTGCAAGCGATGTAATCAACTCGCCCGACGCTCTCCATAAGACTGAAAAAGAGGACGGAGACGATGTCTATTACATTCCCGAGACAAATGAGTTTGTGGTGCTCTCAACCAGCGGATTTATCAGAACCTATTTCAAGCCTACCGACGGCATGGATTATTATGAGAGACAATAATTCCGGGAGAAAGAGCAGTTTCAAATGAATATGTCAAGAACTATATCAAGTGTTTTATTTCTGCTTGTGATGGCAGCAATAGCTGCTGTCGGAATCGTATATTTACGCTCTTACAGCGGAACTGAGGTCAAGCCCGCAGTCAGTACCTCGGCTGCTGCGGATATCGTTATGTACAGACAGGACGACGAGAAATGGGCTTCCGAAAAGCTGGGCGGCTCTGAATATACCATGAAATCGTCGGGATGTCTTGTATCGTGCATCGCATCCGCTCTGACCATGCAGGGTGCGGAACAGACTCCCGGAACCCTTAACCGTATATTTTCTGAGAATAACGTGTATGACTCTGAGGGAAATATCCTGTGGGACAAAATAGACGCTTTTGATTTTCATTTTGCAAGAGTCTATGACGATGTTTCTTCTGAGGATATCGACAAATGCCTGTCCGATGGGGATTATCCCATAGTGAAGGTCAGAAGGAACGGTAATGGCAGCTTTCACTATGTCCTTATTGCAGGAACTGAAAACGGCGAATATGTCTGCATGGATCCTCTCGAGGATGAACTCATGCTTCTGTCGGATTACGGCGATACGGTTTATTCAGTTCGCTGCGTCGGAATAGAAAAAATTTCAGCTGATACCGAAAGCAATACGCTTAATTGAATTCCTGCGATCCGCAGCGGAGACTCCAAATGCCCTCGCTGCGGACTTTTTTTGCGATTTTTGTTGCAGTTCTGCGGAAACTATGTTATAATGTAAGTATGTATATCACGAAAGGATGAATAACAATGATTATACTTGACGACCTCAGAGTAGAAATGGTCGCATACCGCAAGGAAATGACAGAGCTTGCGGACGTTCTGAATATAAAGGCTGCTCATGAGGAGCTTGCTGAGCTTAATAAAAAGGCTGCCGAGGAGGGCTTCTGGGACGATCTCGAAAACTCGCAGAAGGTACTTCAGCAGACAAAGGCTCTTGAAAAGAAAATAGAAAAATACAATCAGCTCAATAACAGTCTCGAGGATCTGATTACCCTCATCGAGCTTTCCATTGAGGAGGACGACGAAAGCTCCATTGACGAGATTAAATCAGAAGCCGCTTCATTCAAGTCAAAGCTCGAGGAGGAGAAGCTCTCGACGCTTCTTACCGGAGAATACGATAACGCCAACGCAATTCTTACTTTCCACGCAGGCGCAGGCGGTACAGAGGCTCAGGACTGGGCGGAAATGCTCTATCGTATGTACAATCACTGGGCTGAGCGTCATGACTATAAGGTGACTCTGCTCGACTATCTCGACGGCGACGACGCAGGTATGAAGTCAGCTTCAATTCTCATTGAGGGCGACAATGCCTACGGCTATCTCAAGTCAGAGTCGGGAGTCCACAGACTTGTAAGAATTTCTCCCTTTGACTCGTCAGGCAGACGCCATACGTCCTTTGCCGCACTCGAGGTTATGCCCGAAATCGACGAATCTATCGAGGTTGATATCCGTCCCGAGGACTTGCAGGTTGACGCTTTCCGTGCCAGCGGCGCAGGCGGTCAGCATATCAATAAGACCTCGTCCGCTATCCGTATCACTCATCTTCCCACAGGTATCGTGGTTTCCTGCCAGACTCAGCGAAGCCAGCATCAGAACAGAGATTACGCTATGAAGATGCTCCGTTCAAAGCTCGTTGAGATCAAGGAGCGTGAGCACCTCGAGAAAATTGAGGATATCAAGGGCGTTCAGCGTGAGATCGCATGGGGCTCGCAGATCCGTTCCTACGTTTTCATGCCCTATACTCTCGCAAAGGACCACCGCACAGGCTTTGAGAACGGAAACATCAATGCGGTTATGGACGGCGATATCGACGGCTTTATCAATGCATATCTCAAGTCGCTCTCGCACGGAACTCTTGAGGCAAAGTAAGTCGATTTTACGGCAAAAAGTCCGTTTCACGGGAAAGAATATAGAAATGTGACGAATTTGAACAAAAAAATTTGTAAAGTTTTACCTATCTTTCCGAAATGATATGGACAATCATCGGGAAATAGGTTATAATACCTATGTATAGTACAATTCTTAATCTGAAAATGTGTATTCTTCGGAAATCCGGCTTCCGTATGCCGTAAAATGCGGAAACGGCGCACTCTGTGCGCTGCGGAGCTTTGAAATGAGAGTTATTACAGGCACGGCAAGAGGCCGCAGACTTATTGCACCGGAGGGACTCGATGTCCGTCCTACTACTGATAAGGTTAAGGAAGCTGTATTTTCTGCCGTTCAGTTCGAGCTGGAGGGTGCTTCCGTTCTCGATTTGTTCGCAGGAAGCGGACAGATGGGTATCGAGGCACTGAGCAGAGGTGCGGCAAAGGCTGTTTTCGTTGACAGCTCACCGAAGGCTGTGAAATGTATCAGTGAGAATCTTCGTGCCACTAAGCTTGACAAAGTGTCACAGCTCGTGAGCCGTGACAGCTATGACTATATCAAGCTTACAGCCGAAACTTTCGATATCATCATTCTCGACCCGCCCTACAGATGCGGTCATGTGGATAAGATTCTCCCGTTTGCTGCAAAAAAGCTCAATGACGGCGGATTTATTATCTGCGAGTATGAATCTGAGGCTGATGAACCCAAGGCTCCCGAGGGACTTGCCCTGAAGAAAACCTACAGATACGGAAAAATCAATGTGACCATTTTCTGCAAATATGCAGAGGAGGCGGATGAGGAATGAGAAGAGTTGCTGTGTGTCCGGGAAGCTTTGACCCCGTTACGCTCGGACATCTCGATATTATCAGAAGAGCGTCAAAGCTCTTTGATAAGGTAATCGTCCTGATTTCACGCAATGCAGGCAAAAGTGCTCCGAGCTTTTCCGCAGCGGAGCGAATGCTGATGATCCAGTCGGTTACAAAAGATATAGATAATGTTGTAATTGATATTCTCGACGGTCTGCTTGCGGACTATGTTGAAAGAGTCGGTGCGATCGCAATCGTAAAGGGTCTCAGAGCTGTCAGCGACTTTGAATATGAGTTCCAGATGGCGCTTGCAAATAAGAAGCTCTATGCCGGTGCGGAAACGGTCTTTCTTACGACAACTGCCGAGAATATGTATCTCAGCTCAAGCGTTGTAAAGCAGATCGCCTACTTCGGCGGAGATATAAGTCACTTTGTTCCGGAAGTCATTTTAGAAGATATAAAACAGAGATTAGTAAAAGAGAGGTAACTGATAATGAGTATTGATGAAATCCTTGAGGAGATGGACGAGCTTCTTGACAAAGCTTCGTCAGTTCCGTTCATGTCACATAAGAAGCTCGTTGACGGCGAGCGTATGAGAGAGCTTATCAACGATGTCCGTCTTAATATGCCCCACGAGCTTAAAGAAGCTAAGAAAATTGAGTTCGACTGCCAGCGTATTCTGAATGAGGCTAAGATCAATGCCGAGTCAATTATCAGAAAGGCTGAGGAAAGAGCAGCTCAGATAGTTTCTCAGCAGGCAATCGTTGTCGAGGCTAAGAAGAAGGCTATTGATATGCTCACAAAGGCTCAGGCTGCGTCAAAGAACCTCCAGCAGAACGCTGCGGCTGCTGTAAGCAAGCTCTTTAATGACACCGAAAATTACTATGCAAAGAATCTTCAGGAAGTAAGAGCTGTAAAGGCGAAGATCGGCACAGGCGCTGCATCGTCAGAGCCTAAGAACTGATTCTGCCGGCTGTTTCGGAATCAATTTATAGAAATACTTAATATAAAGCGCAATGGGGCGCAGCTTTGTAACAAGCTGTGCCCTTTTACATTGCGGCGGAATGGAGATTATTATGGACAAAATTGACGCTAAGCTTATTTCACTTCTTCAGAAGGATGCGAGAATGCCGCTGAAGGTTCTTGCATCACAGGTGTTTTTATCAGCGCCTGCGGTATCTTCACGAATCGAAAAGCTCGAAAAACAGGGAATTATCCTCGGTTATAATGCCGTGATCGACAAGCAGAAGCTCGGATATCACATTACTGCCTTTGTGAGTCTTGAGATTTCTGCAAATCAGAAGCAGGAGTTCTATCCGTTTATAGAGAAGTTCCCGAACGTCCTTGAATGCAGCTGTGTTACGGGAAATTATTCGATGCTGATAAAGGTGGCGTTTCCCAGTACTCAGGAGCTAGACGCATTTATCGGACAGCTTCAGCGGTTCGGTAAAACCTCTACTCAGATCGTTTTCTCAACGCCTGTTCCGCACCGTGAGATCAGGATCGCTGAGGAAGAATAACTCTTAAAAATATCAAAAACTGAAAAGGGGACGCCCTCTCTTGCGCTAGACAAAGGCAGAAGTTTTCGGTCCAGCCTTTTTCAAAAGGCTGGCGGGGTCGAGGGGCAGCGCTCCTCGTCGCTCTCCGCAGAGAGCGAAACTCTTTGCCGTAGGGCGCACCGCAAGGGGTGAATTCTAAAACAGTCCGGTGGACTGTTTTAGAAGAGGGGACGCCCTGCAAGAGAGGGCGTCCCCTTATTTTGGTATCTGCCTTTTATTACTTTATAATCTCAAACGCCTGTTTAAGGGAGTCGGCTGGAATTATGTTAATGCTGTAATCCCCGGGATTCACGTTGTTCATGCACTGCTTCGGAACTACGCACGTTCTGAAGCCCATGCGCTCGGCTTCACGGATTCGCTGTGCAATGTGCGATACGGAGCGTATCTCTCCTCCGAGACCGATTTCTCCGAATGCGATAAGCTCCTCGTCGATCTGCTTGTCCATGATTCCCGAATAAAGAGCCATAGCAACAGGCAGGTCTCCGGCAGGCTCGTCGAGCTTGAAGCCTCCGACGATGTTGAGATAAACGTCGAGCGCGCCCAGATAGATTCCCAGCCGCTTCTCAAGAACGGCAATAATGATGTTCAGTCTGTTGAAATCGAAGCCCGTGACCATTCTTCTCGGGGCAGAATAGCTCGTCTTTGCGGCAAGAGCCTGAACCTCCGCAAGAATAGGACGAGTTCCCTCCATAATGCAGGCAACGCACGTTCCCGAAACATTGTGAGGACGTCCCGAAAGAAGCATCTGCGAGGGATTCTCGACCTCACGAAGTCCCTTGTCAATCATCTCGAAAACGCCGATTTCATTTGTAGAGCCGAAACGGTTCTTTACCGCACGAAGCAGACGATAGCTCTGGTGGCGTTCGCCCTCGAAGCAGAGTACAGCGTCCACGATATGCTCCATGACCTTAGGACCTGCAATAGCTCCGTCCTTATTGACGTGACCGACGATAATTATCGGGATCTCCTGACTCTTGGCGGTATGCATAAAGAGATTGGTGCACTCCCTGACCTGCGTGAGACTTCCCGGACTGGAGGCGATCCTGCCGATGCTCATAGTCTGGATCGAGTCAATGATTGCGATATCAGGAGTGCAGGATGAAATAGTCTCCGCAACGGATTCCGCATCGGTGGAGGTGAGAATGTAGAGATTCTCCGTATCGACTCCCAGACGCTGTGCACGGAGCTTTATCTGCCGTGCCGATTCCTCTCCCGAGACGTAGAGAACGGAGTGTTCCTCTCCCAGAAACTGACATATTTGCAGCAGAATGGTACTTTTTCCGATTCCCGGCTCTCCGCCGAGAAGCACGAGTGAGCCCTTTACAAGACCTCCGCCGAGCACACGGTTTAGCTCGCCGATTCCCGTATCGTAGCGCACATCATCGTCAACGCCGATTTCCTCAAGCTCGAGAATTTTATCGGAAAGATCAGTGCTGAAGCTCTGAGCCGTGCCTTTTGCGGCGGGAGAGCTGCCTGCAAGCTCCTCCTCAAAGGAATTCCATGCGCCGCAGGAGGGGCATTTGCCGTTCCATTTGGAGCTTTCATAGCCGCACTGATTGCAGGTATAGATATATTTTGATTTAGCCATTATTTTATTCCTTTCGGATAAGTGTTTCAGACTTTATTCCTCGACATCGAATATTCCCGTAACCTTATTGCAGTTTTTGCAGTAGTAGGCGCCGGGAACTTTTGTTTCACCCCAGACAACACTGGTTTTTCCTAATCTCTTTCCCGGTTCAAAGCTGCGTCTCAGCGTGTTTTTATTGTATATTTCATCCGGGTACCATACGATATATAGACTTTTTGAGGCTAAGCCGCCCTTTTCCATTTCAGCTCCGCAGCATGGACAAAGCATATTTCATTACTCCTATCATTCTATGTTGTTCAGGCAGTACCGCACGATCTTTATGCGGTGCTGCCTTAATTTTCCTCATGGGGAAGAAGCTGCTGAACTCTGAGCGGCGCAAACCGCATGTCCAGCGAGACGGTCAGAAGCTCCGAATAAACAGAGTCCGAACCGTAAAGAGCCGAGACTATTCCCTTACCGTCGGGAATACATCGTCTGCCGCACTGCATATAGTTTTCCTCATTTTCGTATTCAGCAATCGCAGCGTAATATTCCTCTTTTGAAACATCGCTGCCGTTGATTATATACTGAGCTGTTTCATGCTCCTGAATTCCGTTTTCTTCATTGTATTCATTTATTCCGCTGACATATTCTTCATTATCGGAGTAGATTATTTCCGTTGTACACTCGCCTCCGCTCAGCTTATAGAAGCTTCCGTGATGGCTGCCCATGCGCTGAATAAGAGTATACACAGATCCGCTTTCGGCATTGTATCTGAATTCGCCGTAGACTCCGAAGCTGCCGTAATCAGACAGCTTGCCGTCATGAATCGTGAAAACGCTGCACTGTGTTCCCAGACCCGATGCGTAAGCGGATACAATAAGCTCGGGAGAAGCGTCTCCGTCAAGGTCGCACAGCTCGAATCTCGGGGATTCGATGGGGTCGGTAAGATATTGCGTTGATTCACTTTTCAGCTCGCACAGCTTGCGGAGATATAATTTTTTTTGCTCGTCCGTCAGCTCGTTCTGCGAAGCAAGAGCGTAGTCGATTATCCTATCGCCGAAGCTGTATTTTCGTCCTGTATAGATATACGGACTTCCGTAAGCAGCATCAGAGTATTCCGTAAATGTGACTTTTTCTCCATTGATAGTGTAGATGTATTCGTTGAAAGTACTGTCCCGCTGCTCGGCAAGGATATCCGTGGCTTTAAGGGAGTAATTTTCCATTCTGAAAAATATTGTACTGTCCGCTGAATACTCCTCAGTGAAATAGCTTTTTACGGACAGGACGTTCTCCCCGGGATAGAATGCATAGAAATTCTCAAATGCGTCCGTACTTCCGATGGTTCCGAGACTGAGCAGCCCCCTGTCAAGGACAGTGTAAATGCTGAGGGGAGCTTGTGCGTTCTCGGAGATCATCAGCTCCGGGACTCCGTTTCCGTCGAGGTCATAAAGGTCGAACATGGACTCCTCGGAAAAGCATTCGGAGTCTCTGTATTCGCTGAGCTTGGTCTTGTACAGCTCACGCCAGTTCGCAGCCGGATCAAAAAAAGCGGAAATACCTTCTTCTGTAAGCGGATTTGCAGTGCCGAGCCATTTGAAGTTTTCGCTCTTATAATTTGAGAGAGCAATGCTGTAAGCCTCATAGGAAACAGTTTTTCCGTTCAGCTGATATGCAGGCTTACTCTCGGCAGCTCCTGCGTCGTTACTGTAGGAGAAGATCCTGTTGAATTTAGTTCTGTTCTCCAGATTATAATATGTTCCCGACTCATAGCCCTGACCGCAGTTATAGGCAAGAACAGCGTCTTTTTCAGGGCAGTAGCCGATTGTTCCGCAGGAACCGAGTTTGTCAACTTCAACAGGCTCACCGCCGCAGACAGTATAGACGATACATTGGTCAGCGTGTGCAGTACCCTCGGAAATGATAAGCTCAGGAACACTGTATCCGCCGATGTCGTACAGATCGAATGACGCATCCTCCTTATAATCCTCGGAGTTCATGTATTCACGGAGCAGATTCTGGTATATATCCTGCCAGTTCGTATCATCTGCATAAACGTCAGCTGCCGGCAGTACAGCTCCGATGACTGCACAGGTAAGTATTGAGGATGTGATTCTATTGAGTTTCATGGCGATCCCTCCAGATATTGATGATTATATTATACATTATATAAGAGGGATTTTCAAGGAGCTTTTCAAAAAATACAGGGCAGCCTGAACTGCCCTGCATGCGGTATGCTAATTATTCTTATACACGAACTCATTTATTCCCGAAAAAATAGTAAATGCAACCTTTCGTTGATACTCCTCAGTTTTCAGAAGCTCGGCTTCTTCGGGATTTGAGAGGAATCCGCATTCCACCATAACGGTAGGATTCTCGCTGTAATAGCACAGGAAAAGCTCCTTTCCGCACAGCTTGATTTCACGGTTATTCCCGGGCTGAAGATTCTCAACAAACTTGTTTTGAAGTGTCTGTGCAAGAGCCTCGTTACTGCTGTTGCTGTCTGAGTAGAACATCTGAGCGCCGCTGTATTTGGGGTCGGTGAACTGATTCTGATGAATCGAAAGGCAGATTGCGTTGGGATTGCTGTTAAAAATCTCGAGTCTGTTGTCCATGTCCGAGCTTTTCTGATTTGCAATTCCCTCGATTCCCTTGTCGTGAATGGAAGTATCCGTATCACGGGTGGTAATTACCTCGTAGCCGTTGATTTCCAGCATATCCCTGAGCGTAAGAAGGATGTTCAGGTTGATTCCCTTTTCGGGAACGCCGTCCGCCGTCGAGCATCCGCCGTCCATTCCGCCGTGTCCGGCGTCAAGGATAATAACAGGCTTCTGAGCGTCATAGTCAACGGAAACGGGAATGGCGTTATTATCGTTTTTGCGGAAAACGGAATAGATTCCCAGCACAGTAAGCGCACAGGCAGCAGCAGCGGCTCCGGTTATAATTTTGCGTTTGATATTATTCATTGCAGTACTCCTTGGTGAAATTATTTTTATTCAAGGATATGCTCCGGGAAAAATCAATATTCTCAGGGAATTATTGTTTTCTGATTTATCTGAATTCGTTCAGGAAATAGAACATCATTACACACAGCAAAGCCAGAAACGTATTTCCGAATGCAATAACGGAATACACCCCGAGGATGACCGGAAGAAGCCTGAATGCAGTCATGATCGGAGCACAGCTCTCACGATATCCGAAAATCAGATTGAGAGCCGCTCCGCCGTCGAGGGAGCTGTAGGGGAGAAGATTGAAAACCGCAGCACAGAGATTCATCAGCGCAAAAGTGTTTCCGGGGGAGAAAGCGTTCAGAGCTGCAAAAATAATCAGGTTCACTGCCGGACCGGCAAGAAGTACAATAAGCTCGTTTCTGACGGGAAATATTCTGTATCGCTCGGGAATCATCTTCAATCCCGTTCCGCAGAAAATCAGCGAAGAAAGGCGACCTCCTGTGAGATAAAGAGCTGCTGCATGACCTGTCTCGTGAGCTAAGCAAACCGTGAAGAATCCGCATATCGTCAGGCTGTCCTTAACGAGAAATATCAGCGACAAAAACACGAGAAATGAAAATTCAACATCTATCCTCACACCGAACAAGGTGAATCTCACAGCTTTTCCATAATGATGTCGATCGGATTCGGCATCACATCCTCCGTTTCAGAGGTAAGCCGCAGAAGCCTCTCGTATACAGGAGTGCAGAGCTTTGGATAAAACAGGTTCGATAACAGCAGCAGTGCCGCTAAAATAACGCACACTACAGCCTGCATTGCCGGTATATCGTCATTTTTCTGCGTGCGGCGTCTGTCGTATTTTTTAAGAAGCTCCTCAGTGCTGTCCTCGCAGACCGGCTCATTGTAATCCACTGATTCATCTGCTGTAAATTTTTTGCCGTTCATTTTATCAGCTCCTCTTTATATATTATAATGTATAACCGCACAAAGTCCCTCTGAAAACTTTGCACCGTGCCGCCTTAGAGCGTGTTCACATAAAAATATAACATATGTCTTTTCGGCAAAATATCATGCATACTGCGTTAAAAATCCTTGCAGTGCGACAGCACGCCTGTGGATTTTTGCCTTGCCTGCGTGAAATTTATGCTCGAAAATCCGCATATTTATTTTATGTGAACACGCTCTAATTTTATTGCAGAAAAATTGATTTTATTCCATGAGACGGGTCGATTCAGGGAGAATTATGATCTGCCGGAGCTCAGCATCAACACGCCCTGAATAACAATTCACATCAAAGTCTTCCGGGATGACAATGAATTTAGTGAATTTTGATAGTGACATATACGACAAAATGTGTTATAATAGAATAAGTATAATTAAATTCGGACAAAATCCGTGTAAATAAAAGGACGTGCTGAAATGTCAAAGAATTATGATGTCATCATTGTCGGCTGCGGTGCTGCCGGACTTTATGCCGCTATAAATCTTCCTTCTCATCTGAAGGTGCTGATCCTCTGTAAAAGAGAGCTTAGCCTGTGCAACTCCTCACTTGCACAGGGCGGTATTGCAGGAGTCTACAACTCGCCGAACGACAGCATACAGTTCCACCAGAACGATACTCTCGTTGCAGGCGGCTTCAAGAATAATATCGACGCTGTACATACTCTTGTCAGCGAGGCTGCTCAGGATCTGGAAAAGATAATAAGTCTGGGCGTTGATTTTGATAAGAATCCCGACGGTACATACCACCGAACCCTCGAGGGCGGTCACGGACATCACCGCATTTTCCATCATGCAGACGCTACGGGAGAAGAAATTACATCGACGCTCCTCGAAAACGTCCGTACTCTTGAAAATGTCGATATTGCGGAGAATACTCTTGTATGCTCTGTTAAGAGAACCTCCACGGGATACTCCGCCTTCACCCTCTGTAATAATGAGTACAGCACCTATAACTGTCACTTCATGATTCTCGCAACAGGCGGAATCGGACGTGTTTACGAATACACAACAAACTCCGCAATAGCAACAGGCGACGGTATATGCTTTGCCTACGAAATGGGAGCTAAAATCAAGAACCTCAGCTATGTTCAGTTCCATCCGACCGCTTTCAATAACAAGCATACCCGTGAATGCTTCCTCATTTCCGAAGCCGTTCGAGGCGAGGGAGCTTATCTGCTCAACTGTCACCGTGAGCGCTTCATGCACAACTACGACAAGCGTCTTGAGCTTGCGCCGAGAGACGTTGTTTCGCATTCGATAATACTTGAATCAAGAAAGCAGAACTCCACTGAGTTCTATCTCGACATAAGCTACAAGGACAGCGATTTCCTCAAAAAGCGTTTCCCGATGATTTACGAGAAGCTCCTCGAACAGGGCTATGACCTCACTAAGGAGCCTGTTCCGATTTTCCCCTGCCAGCATTACCTCATGGGCGGAATCGACGTTGACAATAACGCTGAGACCTCGCTCCCTAATCTCTATGCCGCAGGTGAGTGCTCGCATACGGGAGTTCACGGAGGCAACCGTCTCGCAAGCAATTCACTTCTCGAGGCTCTGGTATTCTCCCGTCATGCTGCCGAGGATATCACGAGAAAGCTCGATTCCTGCCCCAAGGATTTCGAGGAAGTGCAGTTCAGCTCCAACACCGACCACGAGCATATTCCTCAAGGCTTCAGAACCGAAACACGCCGTATCATGCAGAACAGTCACTTTGTAATTCCCGATAAGAATTCTGCTGCCGAGGGCTTCAGAAGAGTCGAGGAAATCCGTGAAAATCTGCTCAGCGGCGGATATTATGTCGATGCCGCCTATGTCGAGGCTAAATCACTCGTGACCGTTGCATACATTATTCTCAAAGATGTTATCCGATAACAAAAATACGAAAGGAACTTTTATTATGAAACTTCTTCAGTGCTATATTGACAATATCATCAACACTGCCCTCATGGAGGACATCAACTACATAGATGCCGCTGCGGATAATCTCATTCCTCCCGAGCACAGGAGCAGCGCTTACTATGTTGCAAAGGATTCCGGAGTTCTCTGCGGAATCGAGGTCGCTAAGAGAGTTTTCGAGCTTGTCGGCGGAGACGTTGATTTCAGAATCCTCATCAACGACGGTACAAAGGTTAAAAAAGGCGATATCATTGCCGAAATGGAGGGAAGCACTCTTACTCTGCTCAAGGGCGAGAGAACTGCACTGAATCTTCTCCAGCATATGTCGGGAATCGCAACAGCTACAAACAAATGTGCAGAGCTTGTTGCAGGAACAAAGGCTTCCGTGACCGATACGAGAAAGACTCTCCCGGGACTCCGTGCGCTCCAGAAATATGCCGTAACTGTAGGCGGAGGCAAGAACCACCGCTTCAATCTCTCGGACGCTGCAATGCTCAAGGACAATCACATCGACGCTTACGGCGGAATCACTGCTGCTGTGAATGCGCTTCGTGAGAAGATCGGACACACAGTAAAGGTCGAGGTCGAGGTAAGAACTCTTGACGAGCTGAGAGAGGCTCTTGATGTGAACTGCGAAATCATCATGCTCGACAACATGAGCTGCGATGAGATGCGTGAGGCTGTGGAGATCACCGCAGGTAAGGCTCTTCTCGAGGCTTCGGGAAACATCACCGCTGAGAATATCCGTGCCGTTGCCGAAACGGGAGTAAATATTATCTCACTCGGTGCGCTGACTCATTCGGTAAAGTGCTTTGACATCTCGATGAAGATCGGAAAGAAATAACTCAGAACCTGTTTTTGCCGGTGAATGCAGGTTCTATTAAAAGCAGGCGGACGTAACGTTCGCCTGCTTTTTATCTTTCGAGGAATTTTTCCGCAGAATACACACAATTTGCTCCGTCCGCTGCTGCGGTAGCAACCTGTCTGAACGCTTTTGTGCGTATGTCTCCTGCTGCAAAGATGCCCTCAGCGGAGGTTACTCCGTCCTCGCCTGCAATAACATATCCGTTACTGTCAAGCGCGCATATCCCCTCAAGCAGCTTTGTATTCGGCAGACTTCCGATTGCTGCGAAAATTCCGTCGGCAGGAAGTGTTTTACGCTTGCCTGACTGCTCGATCTCGATTGCTTCAACGTGGCTCGTTCCGACCACTCTCACGGGAACGGCATTGAGCAGAAGCTGAATGTTCGGAATGCTTTTCACCCTTTGCTGCAAGCTTTTATTTGCCCGAAGCTCCTCTCTGCGATGGATCAGATACACCTTTTTCGCAATTTTCGAGAGATATACTGCCTCGCCGAGTGCCGTATCGCCGCCGCCTATGACTGCGGCAGTTTTGCCTTTAAGAAAAGCTCCGTCGCATGACGCACAGTACGATACTCCCGGAAGCTCTCCTCCGGGTATGGTGAGCTTTCGGTTAGTTGTTCCGCAGGCGCAGATTATGCTGCGTCCGCTGAGACTTCCTCCGCCGCTGAGCCTTACCTTAAATAGTGCACCGTCTCTGGATATTCCGCAGGCTTCCTCTTCACAGAACTCTGCTCCGAATCGTTCAGCGTGCTCACGGAACCTTTCTCCCAGCTCGTAACCGTTTGTTCCGGGAAGTCCGAGATAATTGTCAACTCTTTCGCTGTATGCTATCTGTCCTGTTCCCCTGTAGTTCTTTTCAATTACAATTGGTCTGAGTCCTGCACGGCATGCATATAATGCTGCTGAAAGACCTGCCGGTCCGCTGCCTATTATAATGATATCGTACATATTTTCACCTCCGATATACTTCCTGAAAAGTATTTCCGTGAATCGGGAGGTTATACTGCTGAAAAATTGAAATTTGCAGAAAATGATATGCGTCCGGGCGGGGATGCCGTGCTTCTGTGATGGTAATATTCAATATTTCAACAAATAAAATTGGTTTGTGCAAAATTCGGCTTTTTTACTATTGACAAAGAATATAAGCAAGGCTATAATAATACTGATTGCTGTGTAATGCAGCATTACGAATATGAACATAATTCAGAACAGGGAGAATTGAATGGATATTATTATTGTTGGATGCGGAAAGGTCGGCAGCTCTCTTGCCGGAGTCCTGAGCACAAAGGAACATAATGTAACGGTAATAGATAAGCGGGAGTCAGTTATCAACGAACTTTCCAACGATTTCGATGTTATGGGAATCGTGGGAAACTGTCTCCAGACAAGCATTCTTGATGAAGCAAACGTAGACAAAACTAACATTTTTATCGCTGCGACCGATTCGGACGAGGTGAATATTCTTTCCTGCCTTATTGCAAGAAAGATGAAGGCACGTCACTGTATTGCGAGAGTCCGCAATCCCGAATTCAGCAAGCAGCTTGTTTTCATGCGTGAGGAGCTTGGCATCAGCATGATGATCAATCCCGATTATACGGCTGCGGCTGAAATCGCAAAGATGCTCCAGTATCCGACGGCAATAAATATTGAGTCCTTTGCAAAAGGCAGAGTAGACCTCGCCGAGATCCGCATAGCTGAGGGAAGCATTCTCAACAATACAGCTCTGTTTGAGCTTTCGAGAAAGCTAAAACTTGACGTTCTTATCTGCGCTGTTCAGCGAGGGGATGAGCTGATCATTCCTAAGGGAGATTTCGTTTTCCAGACAGGCGATAAGATTCATATGACTGCGTCTCACAGCGAGATGGTCAAGTTCTTCAAGAGCATCAGTGAAACATATCGTGAAAAGCGAGTGAAAACAGCAGTCCTCATCGGCGGAGGAAGAATTGCGTATCATCTTGCCAATCAGCTTACAGAGATGGGAGTTAAGGTCAAGATAATTGAAATCGACCCCGAACGCTGCCGCGCACTGAGCGAGAATCTCAATAAGGTCGATATTTCGTGTGCTGACGGAACCGATAATGATATTCTCGAGGAGGAGCGTGTGTTTGACGCGGATGCCGTTGTGACTCTCACGGGAATTGACGAGGAAAATATATTGCTGTCCCTTATCGCACAGAAAAACGGAGTAGGCAAGGTCGTTACAAAGGTAAACCGCATGTCGCTGCTCCAGCTTTCGGGAAGCTTCGGGCTTGACTGTCTGATCTCTCCTAAGTCGATCACCGTCAACCAGATTCTCCAGTATGTGAGAGCAAAGCAGAATTCCCACGGAAGCGGAGTTATAACGCTCTACCGACTTGTAAACGACAGGCTGGAGGCTCTTGAATTTATTATCAGAGCTTCTGCGGATTATGTTGACGTGCCGCTCAAGAAGCTCAATGTGCGTCAGGATGTTATCATTGCGAGCATCGTAAGAGGCAACGAGCTGATTATCCCCCGAGGCGATGACTGCCTGAAAATGAATGACAGTGTAATTGTAATTACAACAGACAAGGGTCTGGACGACCTCAGCGACATATTTGACTGATACGGCAGCGGAGGAACATATGAATTACAGAATGATTCTTTTCATTATCGGACAGATAATGAAGGCAGAGGGAGCTTTTATGGCTCTTCCAATAATAGTCGGACTGATTTACGGCGAATCGCATGTCTGGGTCTCGTTCGGAATACCAATGGTGTGTCAGCTTGCGGCAAGCTTTGCGCTGACTCTGAAAAAGCCGAAGAATAATGCGGTATTTTCAAGTGAGGGCTTTGTGAGTGTAGCTCTTGCGTGGATCATAGTTTCGCTCACCGGAGCGCTGCCGTTTGTGCTTTCAGGGGAGATACCTAACTTTGCGGATGCATTCTTCGAGACCGTTTCGGGCTTCACAACTACGGGAGCAACTATTCTTCCGGATGTTGAAGCACTGTCACGCTCATGCCTGTTCTGGCGGTCGTTTACCCATTGGATAGGCGGTATGGGAATTCTTGTATTCGCACTTGCAGTAATGTCGAGCAACGACTCACGGACGATGCATATGATGCGTGCGGAGTGTGCAGGTCCCAAGGTCGGAAGACTTGTATCAAAGTCAAGCTTTTCGGCGAGGATCCTCTACGGGATATATATTTCCATGACAGCTCTGGAAGTTATCCTGCTGCTGCTTGGCGGAATGCCGCTGTTTGACAGTCTCGTGCATTCGTTCGCTTCGGCGGGAACAGGCGGATTCTCGATCTATGCCGACAGTATAGGACACTATGACAGTGTGTATATAGAGATGGTAGTAGCAGTGTTCATTATTCTTTTCGGAGTGAATTTCAATCTCTACTACTACCTTATAATAAAGAAGTTTGCACAGGTTTACAAAAACGAGGAGCTTCGTGTTTATCTGGGAGTCATCCTGACGGCGACAGTTCTGATTGCAGTGAATATCTTCAATATCTATGACAGCGTCGGAAGCTCGCTTCGTTACTCGTTCTTTATGGTGGCGTCTACGATTACCTCGACGGGATTTGCGACTGCCGACTTTACTCTGTGGCCGGAATTCTCGCAGACGATAATACTGGCGCTTATGTTTATCGGCTCCTGTGCAGGCTCGACAGGCGGCGGAATGAAGATTTCAAGATGGATAATCCTTGTGAAAACGGGTCTGAAGGAGCTTAAATATGTTTTGAATCCCAGAGCCGTTGTAAGCGTCAAAATGGACGGCAAGCCTGTTGAGCAGGATGTCATAAGAGGAGTTACCTCATATTCTATCCTGTTTGTGCTGATTTTCGTGATTTCAATGCTGTTGGTATCACTGGACAGATATTCGATCGAGGAAACCTTCTCGGGAGTTGCAACCTGCATCAATAACGTTGGCTACGGTGTGGGACGCCTGGGACCTGCCGGAAGCTTCGGCGGAATGAATAATTTCTCAACTGTCATTCTGAGTATTGATATGCTCATCGGACGACTGGAGATCTATCCGCTGCTCATGATTTTTACAATACGCAGAAAGTGAGATTAAGAAGGAGAATTTTTATGAAAAAGATGATATCTGCAATAATACCGGCACTGATTCTGACATCGGCAATGCCGTTTCAGGCGAATGCAGAAACAAGCTCTCCTGCAATCGACTATGAGCTTGTCGGAGTGTGGTACAGCGAAAAAATGGGAAGCTGCTTTGTGGAATTCTGCACAGATGGTATGATGTACGGCGATTTCAACGAGACGCTGGAGGAGTTCTATGAATCAAGAGAGGCAGGCTCGGTTTTTGCGGAAGCCTTGTATACTGCCGACGGAAGCGCTATAAGTGCGGAAAACACAGTAACTCAGTATAAAATCAGCGGCAATACCATGACTGTGACCTTTGGCGCAGCTGACTATATTTTCAGCCGTGCTTTTTCGCTGGGAGACCCGAACGATGACGGAAGCATAAATGCACTCGACGCTTCGGCAGTGCTTACCGAGTACGCTCTCACAGCTACAACGGGAGCTCCGGGACTTGAGTTCGTTCAGAGAAAAGCCGCAGATGTGAACTGCGACGGAGCAGTAAACGCTCTCGACGCGTCGGAGATCCTCGGGTACTATGCATATACTGCAACAGGCGGAGCAGGCTGCTTTGCGGAGTATTATTACGAGTGACGGAGAATAATATGAATTATAAAAATATTGTCAGGGTGAACGGACATGGTATGAATGTTTTTCATACGGGAAGCGGAGCTGATACGCTTGTATTTCTGGCAGGAGCGGCAGTTACAGCTCCCGTGCTTGAATACAAGCCGCTGTGGAGCAGACTCAGCGAAACGTTCAGAATCGCTGTCCCGGAGAAGCTCGGCTACGGCTTCAGCGATTCTGATACCGGATCTCCCCGTGATGTGGAGACGATGGTGAACCAGACCAGAGAAGCGCTCCTGAATGCCGGCATAAAGCCGCCGTATATACTTGTTCCGCACTCATACTCGGGAACAGAGGCTGTGTACTGGGCAAATACATATACCAGCGAGATCAAGGCAATACTGGGGCTTGATATGGTTACGCCTGGCTTTGCCCTCGCTCAGGCTGAGGAGCTTCCGGAGGATAAAAAACGTGCAATGGTGGAGCGCAATGAGAAGCTGTACCGGAAAATCAGCAGCTCAAGACTCTTGCAGAAGCTCCTCAGAAAGCAGACCGTTGAAGCTACGGGCGTTCTTAAAAGCGGAGCGCTTGATGATGAGGAAAAGAAGCTTTACTGCGAGCTTTTCTATAAGAATCTCTGCAACGGTGAAATAAGCAGCGAGCAGCTTCTTGCAACTTCTAATGCGGAAACCGCAGAAAAGACTGGAAAGCTTAAAGTGCCGGCGCATATGTTTATAAGCGATATGAAAACTCCGCTGAAAAAGACAAGCTGGCTTGCCGAAAATACTGCCTTTGCAAAAGAAAACGGAATCAGTTATGAAACAGCAAAATCACATTTTTATTATGCGGAAGCTCCCGACATAATAGCCGGTGTTTGGCGGAATTTTATAAAAGCGCTCTGAACGGAAGCCGATGTATGTAAAAATATGTAGAATCGCAAAAAATGCACGGATTTTTGAAGAAAACCTCTTGACAAACCGCTTTTTTGCGTATATAATATTAAAGTGTGCTGTATAATATTATCAGTGCGCCATTATTGAGAAAAGGAGGAAGAATATGCCTACATTTAACCAGTTGGTTCGTAAGGGAAGAAAAGTTCAGGAGGACAAGTCTACAGCTCCGGCTCTCCAGAAGGGCTACAACGCTAAGAAGAAGACTCAGATCAATCAGAGCTCACCTCAGAAAAGAGGCGTTTGCACAGCTGTAAGAACTGCTACACCTAAGAAGCCTAACTCAGCTATGAGAAAGATTGCCAGAGTTAAGCTCACAAACGGATATGAAGTAACTTCATACATTCCGGGTATCGGTCACAATCTCCAGGAACACAGCGTTGTTCTCATCAGAGGCGGACGTGTTAAGGATCTCCCTGGTGTACGTTACCACATCATCAGAGGTACACTCGATGCTCAGGGTGTTGCCGGCAGACTTCAGGCTCGTTCCAAGTACGGTGCTAAGAGACCTAAGGCTGGAAAGTAAGAGCAATTATTTACTACAATAGGATAACTACTGCCACAGGATAAATGTGGAGATTTATATATATAATAAATCCTCTGCATTGGTCTTGACGGGTTGAACGGGTGAAGAAAAGTCGCTCGTGCGACAGTAATCCGTTCGGTACGAGTACCTATGAATTCATGAATCTATGTGAAGGAGGGAAGCGAAATGCCAAGAAGAGGTAATATCGCAAAGCGTGATGTACTGCAGGATCCTGTTTACAATTCCAAGCTCGTTACACGTCTTATCAATAACATAATGCTTGATGGTAAAAAGGGTGTTGCACAGAAAATTGTTTACGATGCATTCGAAATCGTAGCTGAAAAGACAGGCAAGGATGCTCTCGAGGTGTTCCAGGAAGCAATGGAGAATATCATGCCTGAACTCGAGGTAAAGGCTCGCCGTTTAGGTGGTGCTACTTATCAGGTTCCTATGGAGGTTAGACCTGAGAGACGTCAGACACTCGGACTCAGATGGATTACAAAGTACTCCAGAGAGAGAAACGAAAAAACAATGAAGGAAAGACTTGCAGGTGAAATCCTCGACGCTCTTAACGGCACAGGCGGTGCTTGCAAGAAGCGTGATGATACTCACAAGATGGCAGAGGCAAACAAGGCGTTTGCTCACTACCGCTGGTAAGAGTCTCGTTCTTCTGTTTAATTTAGGAGGATTATTATGTCAAGAGACTGCTCACTTGAACAGACAAGAAATATCGGCATAATGGCCCACATTGACGCAGGTAAGACCACCACTACTGAGCGTATCCTTTTCTACACAGGTGTTAACCACAAGATCGGTGAAACACACGAAGGTTCCGCTACAATGGACTGGATGGAGCAGGAGCAGGAGAGAGGTATCACAATCACTTCTGCTGCTACAACTGCATATTGGGCAGGCCACAGACTCAACATTATCGACACTCCCGGACACGTTGACTTTACAGTAGAGGTTGAGCGTTCACTTCGTGTACTCGACGGCTCTGTAACAGTTCTCTGCGCTAAGGGCGGCGTTGAGCCCCAGTCTGAAACCGTTTGGAGACAGGCTGATAACTATAAGGTGCCCAGAATGGCTTATGTAAATAAGATGGATATCATGGGTGCTAACTTCTATCGTGTTGTTGACATGATGAAGGACAGACTTAAATGTAATGCCGTTCCGATTCAGCTTCCTATCGGCGCTGAGGAGGATTTCAAGGGAATCATCGACCTCGTTGAAATGAAGGCTTACGTTTATTACGATGACCTCGGAAAGGATATCCGCGTTGAGGATATTCCCGAGGATATGATGGACAAGGCACAGGAATACCACGAGGCAATGGTAGAAGCTGCTGCTGAGCAGGATGATGCTCTCATGGAGAAGTACTTCGAAGAAGGCGAACTCTCTATCGAGGAGATCAAGGCTTGTATCAGAAAGGCTTGTATCGCTAACGAAATGGTACCTGTATGCTGCGGTACATCTTATAAGAACAAGGGCGTTCAGAAGCTCCTCGATGCTATCATCGACTACATGCCTTCACCGCTCGATGTTCCTGCTATCAAGGGCGTTAACCCTGATACAGATGAAGAGTGCGAAAGACCTTCTTCCGATGATGAGCCTTTCTCAGCTCTCGCATTCAAGATCGCTACAGACCCGTTCGTAGGTAAGCTCTGCTTCTTCAGAGTTTACTCAGGCGTTGTAAATCAGGGCGATACAGTCCTCAACGCTACTAAGGACAACAGAGAAAGATTCGGCCGTATCGTTCAGATGCACGCTAACCAGCGTAAGGATCTTACTACTGTTTACGCAGGCGATATCGCTGCTGCTGTAGGTCTTAAAAATACAACTACAGGTGACACTCTCTGTGATGAGAAGCACCCTGTAATTCTCGAATCCATGGAGTTCCCGGAGCCTGTTATTCAGCTCGCTATCGAGCCTAAGACTAAGGCTGGTCAGGAGAAAATGGGTATCGCTCTCGCTAAGCTTGCTGAAGAGGATCCTACTTTCAAGACATGGACAGACGAGGAAACAGGTCAGACTATCATCGCTGGTATGGGTGAGCTTCACCTCGATATCATCGTTGACAGACTTCTCCGTGAGTTTAAGGTAGAGGCTAACGTTGGTGCTCCTCAGGTTGCATACAAGGAGACAATTAAGGGTAATGCCGATGTTGACAAGAAGTATGCAAGACAGTCCGGTGGTAAGGGTCAGTACGGTCACGTTAAGATCCGTGTATCACCCAATGAGTCCGGTAAGGGCTACGAGTTCAAGAATGTCGTTGTCGGCGGATCTATTCCGAAGGAGTACATTCCTGCTGTTGACAAGGGTATTCAGGGCGCTATGAAGTCCGGTATCCTCGCTGGCTACGAAGTAGTTGACGTTTGCGTTGAGCTTTACGATGGTTCATACCACGAGGTTGACTCATCAGAAATGGCATTCCAGATCGCTGGTTCAATGGCGTTCAAGGAGGCTATGGAGAAGGCTACACCTGTAATCATGGAGCCTATCATGAAGGTTTCCGTAATCGTTCCTGATGACTATACTGGTACTGTTATCGGTGACCTCAGCTCACGCCGTGGTCAGATCCAGGGACAGGAATCCAGAAACGGAACAGTTCAGGTTGACGCTCTCGTTCCGCTTTCAGAGATGTTCGGATATACAAGCGATCTTCGTTCCAACACTCAGGGCCGTGGTCAGTACACTATGGAACCCCACAGCTACCTCGAAGTTCCGAAGAATATCGCTGAAAAGATTATGACTTCCAGAAATAAGGGAAAAGAATAATCATATAAATTTGGTGTTTTGAGGAATAAAATTCCTCAAAACACTTGATTTTACCAAATGAATCTGTTATAATAAATGTACAGATTTCTTAATGCTAATTATAAGGAGGAATTTTCCAATGGCAAAGGCTAAATTTGAAAGAAACAAACCCCATGTAAACATTGGTACAATCGGACACGTTGACCACGGTAAGACTACTCTTACTGCTGCTATCACTAAGACTCTCGCTATGAAGGGTCAGGCTAAGTTTGAGGCTTACGATATGATCGATAAGGCTCCCGAGGAGAGAGAGCGTGGTATCACAATCAATACTGCTCACGTTGAGTACGAGACAGACGCTCGTCACTATGCTCACGTTGACTGCCCCGGACACGCTGACTACGTTAAGAACATGATCACAGGTGCTGCTCAGATGGACGGTGCTATCCTCGTTTGTGCTGCTTCTGACGGTCCTATGGCTCAGACAAGAGAGCACATCCTTCTCGCTCGTCAGGTAGGCGTTCCTGCAATCGTTGTATTCATGAACAAGGCTGACCAGGTTGACGACGAAGAGCTCCTCGAGCTCGTAGAGATGGACATCCGTGACCTTCTCTCTTCTTACGATTTCCCTGGCGACGATACTCCTATCATCAAGGGTTCAGCTCTCGCAGCTCTCAACGCTCCTGATGATATCAACGATCCCGCTTACGCTCCTATCATTGAGCTCATGAACGCTGTTGACGAGTACATCCCCAGCCCTGAGCGTGACGATGCTAAGCCTTTCCTTATGCCTGTTGAGGATACTATGACAATTTCTGGTCGTGGTACTGTTGTTACAGGTAGAGTAGAGAGAGGACGTCTCAACGTTAACGAGCAGGTTGAAATCGTTGGTCTTTCTGACGAAAAGCAGACAACTGTTGTTACAGGTCTCGAGATGTTCCGTAAGTCACTTGACTACTGTGAGGCTGGCGATAACGTAGGTGCGCTCCTCCGTGGTATCACAAGAGACATGGTTGAAAGAGGTCAGGTTCTTTGTAAGCCCGGCTCAATTCAGCCCCACACAAAGTTCACAGGTCAGGTTTACGTTCTTAAGAAGGAAGAGGGCGGACGTCATACTCCTTTCTTTAACAACTACAGACCTCAGTTCTACTTCAGAACAACTGACGTTACTGGCGTAGTTACACTTCCTGCTGATAAGGAAATGTGCATGCCTGGTGATAACGTAGAGATGGCTGTTGAGCTTATCACTCCTATCGCTATCGAAGAGGGTCTCCGTTTCGCTATCCGTGAGGGTGGTAGAACAGTTGGTTCAGGCGTTGTTACTGCTATCAACGAATAATTATTTATAATTATATTTTGTCCAGACGATAATAAAAGGGTACGCTTTATGCGTACCCTTTTTGATTTTTAAGAGTTTTCCGCTGGTTATTGAGGGAGGACCCTTTTGAAAAAGGGTCCTCCCTCAAACTCCCTCCCTAAAACTCTTAATTAAAAATCCCCAATAGGGTCGTATGACCCTATTGGGGATTTTTGACTAAAAGTCTTTGGAAAGGGGTCTGGGGAAGAACCTTTCTTCAGAAAGGTTTTCACCAGCAGCCTGCGAGAAAACTACTTAATAACCCTGACTCTGATAACGCCCTCGATAGCCTTGATATCGTTTACAAGTGAGTTATTGACATCTCCAGCAACGTCGATCATAGTATATGCGAACTCCTTCTTGCTTGCATTGACCATGTTGTCGATATTCAGACCGAGATTACCCACAGCAGTTGTCATAGCAGCGATGAGAGCGGGAACATTCTTATGAATCACGCAAACCTTGGTTCCGGCAGCGTTCATGGAAGCGTTGGGAAGATTTACGCTGTTCTTGATATTACCGTTCTCGATGTAGTCAATAAGCTCGTGAGCAGCCATAACAGCGCAGTTATCCTCGCTCTCGGGAGTAGAAGCTCCGAGGTGGGGGAGAACGATGATATTCTCCACGCCGAGAACAACGTCATCAGCGAAGTCAGTTACATACTTAGCAATTTTGCCGTCAGCAATAGCCTTTACAACAGCCTCGCTGTTGATAAGCTCACCGCGGGCGAGATTGATGAGACGAACGCCGTCCTTCATCATAGCGATCTGCTCAGCGTCGATTGTATTCTTAGTGCTTGGGAGATAAGGAACGTGAATTGTGATATAGTCGCTCTCCTTGTAGATATCGTTGACATCTGCGACAACCTGAACGTGGGGATCAAGGTGGAGAGCAGCGTCAAGTGAGAGGTACGGGTCATAGCCGATAACCTTCATACCGAGCTTGATAGCAGTATTTGCGATCTTACCGCCGATAGCTCCGAGACCGATAACGCCGAGTTTCTTTCCGAGCAGCTCAGGACCTGCGAACATAGCCTTGCCGCCCTCAACAGTCTTAGGAGCGTCGGGAGTTCCCTTGAGTGAAGCAGCCCATGAAGCAGCCTCAACGATTTTTCTTGAAGCGAGGAGGAGTGCACAGATAGCGAGCTCCTTAACAGCGTTTGAGTTAGCTCCGGGAGTATTGAAAACGCAGATACCCTCCTCAGCGCAGCGCTCAACGGGGATGTTGTTTACGCCTGCGCCTGCACGAGCGATAGCAAGGAGATTGCTGCCGAATTCCATGTCGTGCATTTTTGCAGAACGAACCATTATAGCGTCCGGATTCTCGCAAGCGTCAGAAACAGTATACTTGCTCTTGTCGAAAATATCAGTACCAACGCTTGCAATCTTATTAAGTGTCTGAATATTGTACATTGAAATTACCTCTTTCAATTAATGTGGGGGCGGATATTCTCCGCCGGAAATATGCAGATATTTGAGGGCGAACGGAGTTCGCCCCTGATGACAGAATAATTAAGCGTTCTCTTCCTCGAACTTCTTCATGAAAGCAACGAGAGCCTCAACACCCTCGATCGGCATAGCATTGTAGATAGAAGCACGCATACCGCCGACAGATCTGTGACCCTTGAGGTTTTCGAGACCAGCAGCCTTAGCCTCCTTAACGAACTTAGCGTCAAGCTCGTCATTTCCTGTAACGAAAGGAACATTCATGAGTGAACGATCCTCCTTAGCAACAGTACCCTTGAAGAGCTTGCTGTTGTCGAGGAAATCATAGAGGATAGCAGCCTTCTTCTCGTTGAGAGCCTTCATAGCTTCGAGACCGCCCATCTTCTTGAGCCACTTGAACACCTTGCCGCAGATATAGATGCCGTATGTAGGGGGAGTATTGTAGAGAGAATCGTTATCAGCCTGAGTTTTCCACTTGAGCATTGTAGGAGTTCCGGCAAGAACGTCATCACGGATGAGATCTTCACGGATGATAGCGATTACAACGCCTGCGGGACCTACATTCTTCTGAACGCCGCCATAGATAACGCCGTACTTAGTAACGTCAACAGGCTCTGAGAGGAAGCAGGAGGAAACGTCAGAAACGAGCTCCTTGCCCTTTGTGTTGGGGAGAGTCTTGAACTTTGTACCATAGATAGTGTTGTTCTCGCAGATATAAACGTAGTCTGCGTCCTCGGGGATATCAAGGTCGGAGCAATCGGGAATATAAGAGAATGTCTTATCAGCGGAAGAAGCGACAGCAACAGCCTCGCCGTACATCTGAGCCTCCTGATAAGCCTTCTTAGCCCACTGACCAGTAATGATATAAGCAGCCTTCTTGTTCTTCATGAGATTCATGGGAACTGCTGCAAACTGCTGTGAAGCACCGCCCTGAAGGAAAAGAACCTTATAGTTGTCGGGAATATTCATGAGATCACGGAGATCCTGTTCAGCTTCCTTGATAATAGTATCATAAGCCTTTGAACGGTGGGACATCTCCATAACGGACATACCAGTGCCCTTGTAATCCATCATTTCGTCAGCAGCCTCTCTGAGAACCTCCTCAGGGAGAACGGCAGGACCTGCGCTGAAGTTGTAAACTCTGCTCATAATAAAAACCTCCAATATAAATATATGAGAACTTGTTCTCATAGAATACTGCACCCGTCTTTTCGGCAAATTTCGTTGTTGACTGTGTTGAAAACACTTGACATGCGACAGCATGCCTGCGCATTTTCGCCTTGTCACCAACAAAATTCTGCTCGAAAATCCGCATACATCTTCTATGAGAACAAGTTCTGAAAAATGCAGGCGAAGTCCGCCTGTATAATTACAATACACTAATAATTATACTATTTTTCGGGCTGCAAGTCAATAAAAACGGGAAATTTTTTCAAATATCCGTGAAAAACGGGCTTATCTGTAAACGGAGGGTAACAAAGAGCCATGCTGTATGACTTGACCGGTTTTGATAGTGGGAAAAATATGAAATCAGTATAAATGGATAAGAAGTATACTGTCGGTATAATTCTTGCAGCATAAAGGAATATCTTTAGTTATATCCACCATATATTCACAATCTTCGGTATCGGGAATAGGAAAATACTGTAAAACCGCAGTTAACCTAACAGCGGCTGTTGTGAAATTCGTACAAATGGGCGGAGTTTTTTACAGTTTTTTGCTTGATTTGTAGAATTTACAAAATGTAATTGACATCATCGGACAAGTATGCTAAAATGTTGTAAACGGGCAGAGTGTATCTATTTTAAGGAGGAGATTGTGTTGTACCAGACTAATCTTGCTGAATCTGTCTGCCGCAGTGAACAGATTAAAGTCAGCACCAATAAGCTCGCCGAAAATGTCAGAAGAAGAAAGCTCTACTATTTCATGAAGCGTATTTTTGATTTCACAGCAGCTCTTGTGGCTCTTGTTTTTCTCAGTCCGCTTTTTTTAATTATATCTTTAATCATTTTTATCGACGACCCTCATGGAAGCCCGTTGTTTGTGCAGGAACGCGTCGGTAAAAATAATAAAATCTTCAGATTCTATAAATTCAGAACCATGGTGGTCAATGCCGAAGCCATGCTCGACACGCTTCAGGATCAGAACGAAAAGGATGGTCCTGTTTTCAAGATAAAAAATGACCCCAGAATTACCAGAATCGGTGGATTTTTAAGAAGAACAAGCCTTGATGAGCTGCCCCAGCTGCTGAATATCATAAAAGGCGATATGAGCGTTGTCGGACCTCGTCCGGCTCTTCCGAAAGAGGTTGAGCAGTATTCGTTTTTCCACAGTCAGAGGCTTCTCGTTAAGCCCGGACTTACCTGCTACTGGCAGGCGTCCAAAAATCGTGACAAAATAAGCTTTGAAGACTGGATGGCTCTTGATGTGAAGTACATAGAGGAACAGTGTATGTCTCTCGATATCAAGTTGATTTTCAAAACGATCGCCGCAGTTTTCACTTGCCAGGGAAGCTAATTGAAAAGCCTGTTGCTATATGCAACAGGCTTTTTTAATGGATCTTAGAACCTTTCTTCACAAGAAATATGTATGGATTTTCGAGCATAATTTTGTTGCAGACAAGGCGAAAATGCGTAGGAGGGCTGTCGCCCTGCAAGGATTTTTAACGCAGTATGCGGCGAAATTTGCCGAAAATACATGCGTGTTTCTCTGTGAAGACAGGTTCTTATCTT
Organism: Ruminococcus sp.; assembly: GCA_017463375.1. Classification (GTDB taxonomy): domain Bacteria; phylum Bacillota; class Clostridia; order Oscillospirales; family Ruminococcaceae; genus Ruminococcus. Next base: position 27,736 of record JAFTPG010000048.1, read on the forward strand.
AGAGCATAGACTCCGGAAGACCTGAAACAAGCTGAGCAAGCTTCTTCTGAACTGCAAGAGCGTCCATATTGCTGAGACCGTCTCCGCGCTGGTAAACGTCAGCAGCGTTGATCTCATCTTCCGTCATCGGATATTTAGCTGAATCGGTAACATAAGTCATGATTTTTACAGCGTCGTTGATATTGATTTCTCCGCTGAGGTCAGCGTCTCCGTAGAGGAATCCGACTACCGTTACATTGCACTCACATACAGTGTTTCCGACAACTGCGTAGATCACAGCTGTACCGCTGCCGACAGCTGTTACTGTACCATTTGAAACTGTAGCTACGCTTGTGTTGTCTGTCAGCCAAGTAACTGTCTCGCCGTCAGGCACGTTCAATACTGTGAGAAGAGCTGAATCCCCCGGTGTAAGAGTGAGCTTTGTCGGGAGTATCGACGGTGAACCTGACGGAGCTGTCGTCTCGGAAATCGTGAAAGTCACTGAGTCGCTTGCAGTGCCTGCCTGTGAATTCTTAACCTTAGCAGTAATTGTAACTGTACCATATCCGACGATCTTTACTCTGTTGTCGCTGAGGATCATCGCAATTGCTTCATCGCTCGTTGACCATGTTATGGAGTTTATGTTCTCGCCGGTGTATTCGATATTGAACACATTGAGCGCATACAGCAGTGAAGCGTCAGGCTCGATAAGCTCGATAGTCGGCGGCGGCTCGACCGTGAAGGTCACAGAGTCAGTCATACCATAATAATTGTTCTGAGCTTCAGCACTTATCGTTACTGTTCCGCTGCCAACTATTGTAACTTTGCCATAGCTGTCAACAGTTGCAACGCCTGTATTATCTGATGACCAATAAATATAATCGTAATCATAAGCTACATAATCCAATTCAAAAACGTTACCTATACATAAATCAGAAGAGGACGGTGAAGAAAGGCTGATATAAGCATAAGGAGGAGGTTCAGTTGTCGTCAACTGTCCCACGCAAACATAAAATGTTATGCTGTCTGACCAATAACTATTCCTAGCAGTTATAGTGATCGTAAATTCCTGCACATAATATGTGCTTTCACAGTATACAGTAACTTGTCCATTTTCATCAACAGTTGCAACAGATGGATCACTTGATTCCCAGCTTGTGGGCACTCCGTAGCTGCTGTTGTAGTGTGAGTAGCTTTCAATGGTAAAGGATTCACTGTTTCCGAATATATAAATCGTTTCACCATCATATGTCCTATCCAAATCAAACGCATAACTAATTGTTGTAGTTGTAGTTGGCATTGTAGTATAAGCCGCTATACCGACCTCAAAGGTGATACTGTCGGAATAGTACTCATTTGATGCGGTAATAGTTACTTCAAAATACTGTTCATACTCGGTACGCTGTGTATATATTCGTACATATCCTTCGCTGTCTACTGACACGACGCCGTTGCTTGACTCCCATTTTGTAGGAGCACCGTTTCCGGTGTATTCCACTTGAAAAGCCGGAGCGCTGTCAAAATAGCCCCAATAAAAATAATGTCCGTCATAAGTCTTATCAAGCTCGAACTGATAATTCTCAACCGTAAAGTCCCTAACGGTATAGGTCAGGGAATCCTGTACAACGCTTCCGCTGCTGTAGCCGTAGACCGTGAACGTCACCTCGCCCTCCGCAAGGAGAGTTACTGTTCCGTCGGAATCAATGGACGCAATCTCCTCGTCACTTGATGTATACTCAACATAGGAACAGCCGTTCTTAGTTATGGAAAGCGTAAATTCATCTCCGACATAATAGTCGCCTGTGATTTCATTGATCGAAACCGATGGCTCAGAGGAAAGAAGTCCGGCTTCTTCAATACAGAGCTGCTCACCGATTTCAGTTACTGCTGTCTGCGGTGCAGCATAGGCATATTCCGTCTTGGGAGCTTCGCTTCCGCTTGCCGTCACGGTAGATGTGCAGATTTCACGCATTCCCCCGCCGTCAAGCATAAGATTGAGGATATTTCCAGCCGCTTTGCCAAAGGAGCTGACAGAAGCTCCTGCCGATACCAGCGGCACCGATACCGACGATGCCGTAATTACTGCCGCTGTCAGAGCGACAAGCTTTTTCATAAATTTTCGCATGATTTACCTCCTTAATTTTTCAATGCAGAGAATAATATCGTCCGCACTTAATATTACTGCTCCTTACATATAGGTTTCAGGAAGCTCAGCAATGATCTGTGCAAGCTTCTTCTGAACCGAAAGAGCGTCCATGTTACTGAGACCGTCACCTTTCTGGTAAACATCACCGATCTCTATTTCAGCTTCGGTCAGCGGACAGCTCTCCTTGTCTGTAGCGTATGACATAATCTTAACTGCGTCAGAAATTCCAAGCTCTCCGTTTCCGTCAACGTCTCCCCAGATGATTTCAGTATCGGGAGCACCGCTTTCATAAATCAGAATCACGCTGTCAAGGCTGATTGTGATATCCTCCATAGCTCCGAGCTCATTGCTCCAAACTCCGGCATAATCCTTGCGGACGAGCATTTCGCCCATTCCCTCTGAAAGGGAAACCGTGAGAACCATCTGACCGTTCTCGTCGAGTCTGCCCTCCCACGGGAATTCCGTCTGAGTATCGGTGCTCTTGACAACGCCGTAGCCTCCGCCGTGAGCGGCTCCGCTGAACGTAAGCTCGACAGCGTCCGCACCGTTTGCATTGAAGCTCCACTCGCTGTCGGTCGAGCCGGAAACTACCGCAGCAGGAACTCTTTCAGCTTCGGTGATATCGGAAACAGTTGTTGTGGTCGTTACGACAGGAGGAGCAGTTGTCGTAACAGTTGTGGTTGTGGTTTCGGTAACGGCAGGAGCTGCACTTTCATCAATGTCAAAGCGACCCTCCTCGTCCTTGATCTTTGTCCACATATAGCGCAGAAGCCAGCCGTCGAAATTGGTTATTTCTGTTGAGGAGCCAGCCATCATTATGGAAGTTCCGTCGTCGGGGAAGCCTCCGGGAGGAGGTCCACCCCATTCAGTTCCGCCGCTTGCAGTGCCCTCTTCGCCGTAGTAGTCGGGAATACCGAAGCCGTGTCCTATTTCGTGTTCGAGAACGTGGACTCCTATTCCGTCGAGCATGTTGAGATAAGCGGTATCTGATAATCTCTGACCCCAGTCGCCGCCGCATCCGCCGATGTCCGGGAATCCGTATGTAGCCCACAGATACATATCAAATCTCTTGTCCAGACCGCCGGGATATTCGTAGCTCTCATTCCAGAAATGCTCGGCTCTGGAAAGCTCGGTCGGAGCGTTCGGGAGCTTATCGGGGATCGTATAGCCATCCTTTGGTGAATCTGCCGAAGCGTCATAGTCTGTGAGATTGGTGTAGATTATTTCATCGGGCTGAGGGTCTATGATAGAGCTTTCATCGAGCACTGCCCATCCTACAATGTTAACATCCACATAGCTGTAAGGCCAGTTTTCATAGCCTGCAAGCCAGCTGTTCCACGCATTGATGCTGTCGGAGCAGAGCTGTTCAAACTGCTGACGCTGCTCCGGGGTAATAGACTCATAGGACTGCCATCTTACAACGTAATTGATAGTACCCTTGCCGTCGATGATCTGGTCAAAGATAGTGTTCCAGCGTCCGGAGGAGGACGCATTTGCGCTTCCGGTTGAGTTTTCTATGGCGATTCTGTTGTTCCATATCCAATCGGCAGCGTACTGATACTCCTCGGGAAGATCGTCGATAGTGATGCTGCCGGCTGCTTCGGCGGTAATGGGAGTTGATGAGGGGATTTCGATTTTAGTTTTGCCTGTACCGACCGGAGAAACTGCTGTGGCTGCAAGCAGTGCGGCGCTTACTGCTGCGGCTGTGAGACGGTTTTTCTTGTACATAATTACATTTTCCTTTCATAAAAATCAGGCTGCGCAGATATATCCGCCTGAAGATGATATTCTGCGCAGCCTTAAATGCTGAATTTAGTTAAGGTGATTCAATTATTCCGCATTACTTTCGGGAAGCCCGCTGAGAAGCTGAGCAAGCTTCTTCTGAATTGATAATGCGTCCATATTGCTTAAACCGTCGCCCTTCTGATATACATCAGCAATTTCAATCTGAGCGTCAGTCAGCGGATACTTTTCTTTATCTGTAACGTATGACATGATCTTAACAGCGTCTGAGATGCCAACAACGCCGTCTCCGTCAGCGTCGCCGTAAACAATGTCCTCGCCGCCATCAGTTGTTGTCGGAACATCAGGTTCTGTAGTCGGTGCAGGAGTTGCAGGCTGAGGATCCTCTCCGCTGAGAACATAGAGATTCTCCGGAAGCTCGTCGAGAGTGATACAGTAGTCGCTCTGATATACAGCTGTGAGAGCCTCAGGATCCTGATATCTGTCACTCATGATATGATCTGTATACCATGGACAGAAGTAGAGCCAGCCAGCGTCCTCAACGACCATGTTTTCAACTGTAGGAACAGTATCATTCTCAGACATAGCGATCATCTTGCCGCCGTCAACGAGATCGTAGATATAGTTGAAGATCGAGGAAATAGCGCTGAAATTAGGGCCGCTTGTAAGACCGTCGTCTCTGTTGTTGTCAACATTGTACTTATCGTAAGCTACGATATCAACGTACTCATCGCCGGGATACCAGTTCTCGGAGTTTGTGTGAGCGTAGCTGTTGTACTCCCAGATAAGGTTGTGGAGACCGTACTCCTCTGTAAGAGTTGTATAGAGAAGCTTCCAAAGCTCCTTATAAACCTCACAGCCCTGGTCGCCCCACCAGAACCATGCTGTACCGGTGCCGCCGTATCTGCCCTCGTTACCCTGAGCCTCGTGGAGAGGTCTGAAGATAAGGGGAACGTTGTTTTCCTGAAGGATGAGGAGCTGCTCAGCGAGATCTGCCATAGCAAGCTGGAAGTATTCGTATTCCTTTGTACCCTCAATTACAGCGTTTGCAGTATTGAAAGTGCTGTTTGAAGACTGATAATTCTTGTATGTGCATTCAGTCCAGTCCAGAGCGTCGCCAAGCTCATAATTCTCGAAGTCGATCGGAACGTTGATATGCCATGAAGCTGTAGCGATACCGCCTGTTTCGTTTACCCAGTCGATACAGCGCTGAGTAGTACCGTCATCCCAGCCGTAGAGGGGGTTATAGTTCATGAAGTCAAAGCCTCTGATAGCAGGAAGCTCGCCTGTGAGATCCTGGATATACTCGAACTCGAGGTCATAATTAACAGTGCTGTAGTTTCTGTTCTGCTGGTTATAGCTGTACTTCTTGCCCTCGGGGCTTACGCAGTTCCAGACAAAGGTTGAGCCGTCGTCAGCTGTTGCAACATCTGCCTCGTTATATGTGTACTCATTGCCGGAGCTGTCGGTAAGAGAACCTGTAGAAGCATTGTAGTTAAGAGAAATGCTTGACTGATGAGCAGAGCTTCCGCCGCCGTAGATTTCCTGCTGACCTGAAATGGTGTGGTCGCCGTAAACGCTCTTGAGGTATTTCATGAGAGCCTTTGCCTCGTCGGTAGCCTCAGGGTCAACGAGCGAATCCGTTGCCTTTGAATAGTCGTGGGAAATTGCCTTTGAAATAGTGATGGTATCATAGCTCGCATAGCCGTACTGCGGCTTGAGGATGATAGTATTGATTCCCTCCTGAAGTCTGAACACACCGATAGTATAATCAGTCCATTCGTCTGCATAAACGAGATTGAATACAGTATCTTTGCCGTTTACGCTGATTGTCTGCTCACGGGAATCAGTGCTGAGAACCTGAGTGTAGCTTATATCGATCTGATACATACCCTCCTCAGGAGCTTCTACCTCGATAGTGATAGGGGATGATGTCAGGTATGCGAAGCCTTCGCCGGAATAACCGGGGAAATAGTGGTCGCTGTAGATAGAAGTCCACAGCTCTGCTCCCTCGAGAGTTTCGCATTCTGCGCAGAAAATAACCTCTCCGTCCTCAATCGCAGAAACGGGAGCCGGAAGAGCTGAGAGAGAAACAGCTGTCATAGCTGCTGCGGCAATCAATGAGAGTGCCTTTTTTAGTGATTTAGCCTTCATAAGAATCCTCCTGAATTATAATTAGACCATACTTTGGTACTTTAATTATAATCCTTTTTTCAGACGAAATCAATATTTTCCAATTGAAAATTATGCTGACAGTATAAAAATTGTAGTAATATACAAATCAGTCTTAATTTCTTTAGGCAAAGAGACAAAGCACTAGCTTAATTAAGCTTAAATAATAGGTTGTTTTCAACTTAATTTGTGCAATTTAAAGTGCAATCTATGCTCTTTCGCTGAGATAGATGGATATACGGTTCTGAAGCAGGTCGGCGCATTCCTGAGCAGTGCTTCCTCCGGCGGCAGCTGCCTGACATTCCTCGCTGATTATGTTTTCCAGCTCGGTGGTACCGTATCTGCCGTAATAGGGAGTGAATTTCAGGGTCGTCAGGTAATCGTAAAGCTTCTGCTGAGCCTGCTCGGGAGTAAGGTCGGCGTCGGGATTGTTTTCATAGGTCTGCACGAGGAAGTACCACATATTATCGTGAGAGAGAGCCTCAGTGTCCTGCTCGAACGCCTGCTCGTCGAAAACCTCTTTCAGGATCGGGAAATATCTGTTCATGTCGCTTTCAAGCAGATCTCTCTGATATCTCTTGGACAGCAGATAGCAGATAAAATCCCATGCGCCTTCCTTGTTCTGACAGCTCTCGCTGATTCCGAACATCATAGCACTGCTTCCGGCTGCGCCATAGCCGTCCTCCGAGGGAAAGCCTACAAAGGTTACATCCTCTCCGCCGAATTGTGAATAGAAGTCAGCCGCCTGTCCTCCGAAAGCATTCAGAATGAGCTGCTTTACCATGTCATCCTCGCCGATATTGCCTCCCTTGGGATTGCCGCATGCCAGCTCCAGCATATCCACAAAGCTGCTGTCAGTGAAATTGCAGGTGCTGCTTTCTTCATCAATATAGCTGAACTGCGCTGTTTTGGTCATGTACCAGACAAGCTGTGAGGTATCTCCGTCCTGTAAAAAGGTCAGATCATCCGGCATTGCATTGTATGCCGCCATAGCCTGCTCGGGAGTCCAGCTTTCGGCGTCCTCGCCGACATACCGGGTTTTGGCTGCCGCAGTTCTGATGTAGAAGCCATAGGATATCGCCGGAAGCTCACCGTCAACCTCAAAGCCCTCAAGGATATTCGGAAGCAGCTCCTCTTTCTTTACTCCGTCGTACTGCTCCATAAGAGCATACATGTCGGTGAACATCCCAAGATCAACGAACATCCCCATCAGGTGCGGCTCGACGGCTATTATATCCGCAGTTTTGCCGCTTACCATATCCAGCTTCAGCTCGTTGAAGGATTTCTTCCAAAGCTCAGGATCCTCCTGAAATTCCGATGTAGTATAACGGCTTTTCAGCTCAATGATATAATCATCCTGCGAGCGATTGTACTCGGCAACCGCAGAAGCAAGGCTGCCGATGTTATAGGGCGTATCAAGCGTCAGAGTGATCGGCTCATCGGCAGGAGTATCATTCTCCGCCTCCTCCTGCGAATCTCTGATATCCTCAGGCTTGTCCTCTCCGCAGGAGGTAAATGCTCCCACTGTGAGGATGGCAAGGGTGAGGGCTGTGA
>JAFTPG010000049.1 GCA_017463375.1 Ruminococcus sp.
TACTCCCCTATTGCTGTATTAATTCAAGTTTTTGATCAGTTTGCGCCATTCATGATTCCCTGAAGAAGCGTGTTGTTCCATGTAAGAGTCTCTCTGTCGAAGATACCGAAGCTCGACTCACCCGATTCAACATTGTTGTCCCAGACAAAGCACTTAATGCCATAGCTCTTGGCAGCAGATACATAGTACTCAAAATAAGGAGCACGGATACTGCTGTCGTTGTCAGAAACTGCTCCGAATTCAGTAAGAAGAACAGGAGTTCCCTTATCAATAAAGGTTGATTTGAGCTTGCTGAAATTTGCGTCGAGGTCTGACTGACTCCACTGTGATGTCTCGCCGTTAGCAAAGCTCCACGGAGCGTATGCATGGATTGAAACGATGATATTCTTGTCGTTGGGAACGACTACATCATTGATGGCAGAATCCTCGATAGAAGCCGCATAGGAGGTGATGATGAGAGTTCTCTCAGCATTGTTTCCGCCGGAGCTTCTTACAGTATTAACGAAATCCTGTTCATACTTGTTGATAACGGCACGCTCCTCGGGAGTACCGCCCATCCATTCGTTGGAGCTTCCGATAGTTCTCGGCTCGTTCATGCCCTCAAAGAGGAGACGGTCGCCATAGTCCTTGAATCTCTCGGAAATCTGAGTCCAGATAGCACAGAGCTTTGCACTGTCTGCGGCATATTCGCCCTCGTTGGGAGTAAACCACACATAGTCGTCGTGGTGCATATTGAGGATAACGAACATATCCTGATCATAGGCATAGTCCACTACCTCCTGAACACGGTTCATCCATGCTGAATCAATGGTATTACCGTTCATGTGCTCTCCCCACGTCACAGGAATACGGATTGCATTGAAGCCTGCGCTCTTGACGGAATCAATCATAGCCTGAGTAGTTTTAGGATTTCCCCATGCGGTTTCGCCGTCGCTGGTGTAGTCGGAATAATCGTAGCACTCGAGAGTGTTTCCGAGATTCCAGCCGACCTTGATAGCGGAAACAAGTTCGGAAGCGCTTCTGAAGCTTCCGTCAGCGGAGGAATTGCTTGGCTGAGATGTATCGGCAGGCATAGTAACCTTTTCAGCCTTATCGGAGTCATTGCCGGAGGTGCTTGATGTACCTGTGGTACCGCCTGCATAGCTGTATTTCACAGAAACCGAGTCGAGAGTAAGCGTAGGCTGATCGCTCCACCAGTAGCCGAGGAGGATATCTCCGTCGCTGCCTGCATAGCTCTTAACGTTTTCGGGAACAAACCATGTAAGCGAGAGTGAGGAGCTGTCGGTGAAAACGGCGGAGTCAGGAGACATGTAGTAATTCTCGCCGAGACTGTAGCCGAAAGCTCCTGTAAACTTGCCGAACGAGCCTGTTGTGCTGACGTTGAAGGTAACAGCCTGAGGAACATTTCCCTCGGGAACGAGGTCAGCGGCAGGAATCTCGATAATATTGTCGGTGTCATTGAAGCCGACGGACTGCTTTACGTCGAGGCTTGCAGTTCCGTCAACGGGAATTTCTTTTGTGCTTGTATAGGTGCAGATGACCTCGGCAACACGGATGCTTGTGGTGCCGCCCCACCAGTAGCCGAAGAGAACCTCTCCGCCTGCGCTGATGTAGTCACGGATCTCAGCAGGAACCTGCCAGGTGATTTCGCCGTAAGCGCCCTCGGTCTGAGCTGAGAAGTCAGCCGACTGGTACCAGCCCTCATCTGTAGCAGAGGGGCAGTTCTCTGTAACTGAGATACCGCAGCCGCCCTTGAAGGTACCGATATTTCCGCCGTTGTCGGAATAGATAACAAAGGTGAATGAGGAGATATCGTCGCCGTCGGAGATGAACTCGCTCAGCGGAATTGAAACGGTATTGCTGCCGTCCTCACGGAGGATAGTCTTATCGAGTGTGATCTGCGTACCGACAGAAGCTGTAACGGTCTCCACGGGACTGATGTGGACTGTAGTCGGTTCGGGAGTGGGAGCTTCTGTTTCGGGCTCTGTAGAAGCTTCTGCTGTCTCGTCCTCGGGAGCGTCCGTCTCAGAAACCGAAGCTTCGCTTGATGAGCTTTCCTTGCTGTCGCTGTCATTGCTGCAGCCTGCAAACGAAAGAGCCATTGCGGCAGCCATAAGAAAAGCGGAAATTCTTTTTTTCATTATTCGGAAATCCTTTCTTTCATATAATTTAGGGCAAAATTGTACAATATTGCCATAGAATAGTATAACATTATTTTCCTTTGATTTCAATGCAAAAAAGCTCCTAACATATATGACTAAATTACGAATATTTGCATATATGTGCCAAAAAATCGCTGTTTCATGCGCTTGCAATTGGGAGGTAAATGAGTTATAATTACAGTTGGCAATATGTGAGAGATATTTTATACCGAGCGCATACACTGCTGAAAACGTTCCACCGGAACGTTTTCAGGATATATTTTATCTGAAAGGCATACAGGAGGGGCGGTCTTGTTCGCCCCTCCTCGAAATGCTGCCGCATTTCTCACCACCCTCTCCGTGCGCCGGAGCGTGGCGCAGGAGAGTTTCGCTCTCTGCGGAGAGCGACGAGGAGCGCTGCCCCTCGACCCCGCCAGCATTTTCTGAAGAAATTGCTGGACCAAAAAGACTTTAAATCAAAAGAAAGGAACACAGAATAAATGAATAAAAAAGAAACAGCAGAAATCAAAAAGAATTTTTCCGACAAAAGCGGATTTTTCATCATGGAAAAGATCCTGACAGCATTTGTGGACGCTGACAAGAATCTGCGCTATCACAACATAAACTCCTGTCTGACCATGCCTGTCGAGGAGCACGAGGTCTATGACGAGACTCTGAAAAAGGTTCTGAATACGAATGTCGGAAAATCGTTCATCGAGTACGAGTTCCCGAACGAAGCCTACGAAGAGGGCAAGGCTCAGGATATCCTGTACAAGCTCCTGAAATCCGAGCTGAAGGACGAGGAGGCTGCCGAGAACTTCCTGCACCATATTGCGAATAATATTACATACGCAGGTCCGTTTGCGGTTATCACAGCATACTGCTGCTACACCATCCGCGCCAAGGACAAAATGGACGAGTACTCCGAGGCTGAGGACGAGGTTTACCGTTATATCCTCACAGCTATTTGTCCCGTTAATACTGGCTCTGACGGATTTGTTTTCGATTCCTTCAATAATGAGATCACAAAGAAGCTCAATACCGAGCTTATCATCAGCAAGGCTCCGTCGGACGGCTTCCTCTATCCCGTATTCAGCAACAGAAGCTCCGATGTCAACCATGTCATGTATTACACAAAATCCGCAAGCAAGCCGAATATTTCGATTGTCGAGGATGTTCTCGGCTGTACGTTTGTTATGTCTGCGGAAAACGAGAAAGCAAGCTTCCAGAGTATTCTCAAGGGAGTTGTCGGCGACGATCTCGACTATATGCTTATAAAGACAGTCAATGAGAAGATTCAGGAGGTTGTTGAAGAAAATAAGAACGATACCGACAAAACCGTTATTGATAACACAAAGCTCAAAACCATTCTCAGTGAATCGGGCGTTCCCGAGGAGCGCCTTGAAATGCTCGAGCCTGTATATGAGAAAACCTGCGGAACAGCATCTCTTACAGCGTCAAATCTCGTGGAGACCAAAACAGTTCTGACATCTCCGGGAATCACCGTAAATATCAAGCCCTCTGCGGCAGACAAAGTTAGAACAAGCGTTGTTGACGGCAGACGCTGCCTGCTTATTGATATCGACGACCCCACCATTGAAATCAATGGTCTGCCCGTAACTCTGAACTGATATGAATAAGATATTGAAATCATTTTCCGACGAACTGCGCAGAGAGGAAATACCTGCGTATAAGAGCTTTGCCAAATGGCTCGTGATAGGAATGGCAACAGGCGCAGCAATAGGACTTGTCGGAGCACTGTTTCATTATTGCTCCTCTGAGGCTGAAGTGCTGAGAAACAAGCATAACTGGCTTATTTACCTGCTTCCGCTGGCGGGAATCGTAATAGCTTTCATTTACCATGTTCTCAAATACAGTCACGACAAGGGAACTAATCTTGTTCTGCTTGCCGTGCGAGATAACAAAGAAATGGGTATCAGACATGCTGTCTGTATTTTTGCAGCATCTGTAATCACACATCTCTGCGGAGGCTCAAGCGGACGTGAGGGTGCTTCACTGCAGATCGGAGCGGCAATCGGTTCTCAGCTGGGACGAACCATGAAGCTCGACGAGGACGACAAGAGAATCCTTACAATGTGCAGCATGAGCGCAATGTTTGCGGCTGTTTTCGGAACTCCCGTGACAGCGGCATTCTTCTCGATGGAGGTCATAAGCGTCGGAATTTTCTATTACTCCGCAATAGTACCCTGTATCCTTGCAGCTCTGACAGCTAGTCTGATTTCCTCGTATTTCGGAGGCTCGCATCTGCTTGTAAGTGTGGCTGTTCCCGAGGGAACTCCCGAAAACTACCTGAAAATAGCTGTATTGGGAGTGCTCTGCGCCGCATTGAGTATCATTTTCTGTCTGTCAATGACATATACCCATAAGCTGTTCCGCCTGATTAAGAATCACTACATAAGAGCTGCTCTGGGCGGTGCGATCGTAGTGATTCTCACTCTGATTGCCGGAACATACACCTACAACGGTACGGGCGGAGAAATGATAGTTTCCGCATTCAGCGAGCGTCCTTTCGGAGCGGCGTTTATAATCAAGCTCCTGTTCACGATAATCACGCTTTGTTCCGGATTCAAGGGCGGAGAAATTTTCCCTGTATTCTTCATCGGCTCGTCGTTCGGAAGCTTTTTCTCGCAGTATCTCGGGCTTGACTGCTCTATCGGAGCGGCAGTCTGCATGGCTGCGCTCTTCTGTGGAGTCACAAACTGTCCGATAGCGTCTGTTCTCCTTTGCATGGAGCTTTTCGGCAGCGAGGGAATCCCGTTCTATGTGCTTGCCTGTGCCATAAGCTATATGCTGTCAGGCTACAGAGGTCTCTACAGTGAGCAGAAGATTCTCTATTCCAAGACGAAAACAAAATATATCAATAAGAGAATCGGTGATAAAAAATAACTGCGTTTCAATAGACAAAAACGGTATGCGAGTGCATACCGTTTTTGTCTGTATAAAAAGTTATTCTGTAGTAACGGGCGAACACAGTTCGCCCCTACTACCTTGTAACTACTTAAATTTTATTTTTTTGAACTACAATTTGTAGGGGACGGCGTCCTCGACGTCCCAATGATTAATTGGCAGCGGGGCGTCGAGGACGCCGCCCCCTACACCCATACATTTTCAATCGAAAAGTAGGGACGCCCTTTGAATGGCTACCGATATAGAAGTTTTCAAAATGTCATTTAAAACTTAATGCAGCGGATTATGCAAAGCACGGTATTATCTTTTGATATACCGTGCTTTGTTCACTATAACTGTATTTCTGATAT
>JAFTPG010000057.1 GCA_017463375.1 Ruminococcus sp.
GCGAGTGGGAATAATCCCAAAGGCTGAACAAACGGCTTAACTACGCTGTTTTCTGTTATCAATACAGCAAAACGGCAACGTTTTGGCAACATTTGAATTATTCTAAAAATTTAGAGCTATCTGATTTTGAAATCGGATAGCTCTTTTTATTATGTTATATCTGCTTAATCATTAAATCATAGCAAAGATAATCTCCGTTTTCTGTTTTTATGGAATGAAATTCCGTCAGAACATATCCTCTTTTAAGATAAATAGCCTTTGCCGGCAACGAAGCGTCAAGGACAATCGTGCTGTGGTTTTCAGATATTTTCTTTTCTGCAAATGAAAGGATCTCACGTCCGTATCCATTTCCCTGATAGTCGGGCAGTACAAATAAACGGCATATTTCGTTCTCTTTAATTGTTACGGTTCCTACTGCTATATTGTCATCGTTAAAGCATAAATAAACATTGCCATTTTCAATGTCAGTTCCTATATTTTTATTGTTGTGGTGACTAAGAAAGAAATCTACTGCTCCACAGGGATAATAACGAGGATAAATGCTGTTTATTGTCTGAACTGTAATACACTGTACGATCGTCAATTCTGAGACAGTGGCTTTTCTTATGTTCATAGCAATCCCTCTCATTTTCAGCAATTAACATTTGTACACTGGTTCTGCTTTTTCACATTTTTGCAGCTTATCAATATATGACACGGCGCAAAGATAAGAGCCGCAATTACTAGCAAAACGGAACGGCTTATAATTCCGCTGAACAGGAACACTGCTGACGGAAGAATTGATAAAGCCAACGCTCTGAAAGTATTGTTTTTTCTGAAGCATACGATCCATATCAGGCAATATGCAAGTATCAGGACAGTATCAGCGATCAGGTAAACCGCAAAGGCTTCATTTGACGGAAATCCAAATGCTGTGAACGGAACATTGAATATCATTGTTGCAAAGCAGCCATATCTGCCGATTTGCTCAAGCATTTCGACAGCCTTATTGCTCCAGACATTTTCAAAGCCATTTTTGCATTTTACGGAAAATACAATATTGGGAATCATAATCAGTACCATGAACACCAAACCGTATGGATTAAACCAAGCCATCAACAATTACTCCTTATATGTACTTTACCTTCGCAGAAAGTAACAAAGGCGAAGTTACTCCAAAAAAATTGTAATTTTTTGGACGAATGTCTCGGCAGCCTGCTGGGGAAAACCTTTCTGAGGAAATGGTCTCCCTCAATAGGTGACGAAAAACTCACCCAACAAATCACAGTTAAATTATTCCTGCTCGCCGAATGCACGAACAGCCTTCATCATAATAGCAACCTCAAGACGCTTCTTTTCCAGCTCACAGGAAATCTTGTGAGCTTTATGAATATCGCCCATATACTGGTAATTATTGGCGTTACAGCCGCCGCTGCAATAGAACTTCGCCCAGCATTTGCGGCACTCAGGCTTAGAGTAAACATGAGCGTTAGCAAACTCTTTTTTCATTTCAAGATTGAAAGTTCCCTCATCAATGTTACCCATTTTGTACTCCTCAATACCGACAAACTGGTGACAGGGATAAATATCGCCGTCCGGAGTAATTGCAACGTAGTCGTTTCCGCAGCCGCAGCCACGGAGTCTCTTGATAGCGCAGGGTCCCTGGTCGAGATCGAGCATAAAGTGGAAGAAATTGAACTTTCCTCCCTGCTTTTCGTTATTGATAATTCTTCTTGCGAGCTTCTCGTACTCAGCAAAAACAGCAGGGATCTCCTTTTCGGTGAGAGCATATTCCTCGGAGGAATCTCCGACAACCGGCTCAACGGAAATCTGGTCGAAGCCCTCGTTATAGAGACTGAAAACGTCCTCAGAGAAATCCAGATTATACTTGGTAAAAGTACCTCTTACATAGTACTCCTTGTCCCCTCTCTGAGCAACAAGCTTCTTGAACTTAGGAAGTATCCTGTCATAGCAGCCTGTGCCGTCCACGCGCAGACGCATATAGTCGTTGACTTCCTTTCTGCCGTCGATAGAAAGCACAACGTTGGACATTTCCTTGTTGATGAAGTCGATCTTATCATCATCGAGGAGCAGACCGTTTGTCGTTATAGTAAAGCGGAACTTCTTGCCGAACTCACCCTCACGGCTTCTTGCGTATTCGACGATCTGCTTTACGACATCGAAATTCATGAGAGGCTCACCGCCGAAGAAATCGAGCTCAAGATTCTGACGGTCGCCTGAATTTTCGAGAAGGAAATCAATAGCATTCTTTCCTGTTTCGAGAGTCATAAGCTTTCTGCCCTTGCCGAAATCGCCTGTTGAAGCAAAGCAGTACTTACATCTCAGGTTGCAGTCATGAGCGATATTAAGGCACATTGCCTTAACCGGAGAGGCAATGGAATACTTGGCATACTTCTCGTAATCGTCCTCGGAAAAGAGAATCTTATCGTTGTAAAGCTCAACTATCTCATCATAGCAGGACATGATCTCATCCTTCTCATAGAATCTTGAGAGCTTCTCGACGATCTTTTCAGGACATTCTTCTTCAAAAGGAGGCTCAACATTGTCCAGCATATCATAGGTAAGGTCGTCCACAACATGAACGCCGCCGCTGTTGACATCAAGAACTATATTGAAGCCGCCGAGCTTATATTTATGTATCATACAAATCACCTTTCAGTAAAAAATAGCAAAAATAAAGGGACAAAGCTGTTTCAGACACACAAAACGAGCATGCCTGAAAGCGCAGCTGTCCCTTAGCCGTTCAAGAAAAGCAAAAAATCAGCTTATCTCTCACACTTCTGGTTAGCAACAGTACAAGAAGTCTTGCAAGCAGACTGGCATGAAGCCTGGCACTTGCCGCAGCCGCCCTTCTGAGCGGATTCCTTGAGATTAGCCTTGTTCATAGTCTTAATATGTTTCATAATACAAACCTCCAGTTTAAGTTAGGCGACATAAATCGCCGGATTATTGATGTTATTGTACCACATTTCCCGCAAAATTTCAATAGAAATCTATAAATTAATGGGCAAAAAGTGATTTTTAGTGAAAATTACATAATAATATATGTGAATTATGTGTCAAGTTCAACAAGTAGGTCGAAGTTCTCATCAATTTTATTTTTGAGCTGTTCGATTTCCGCACATTTCTGGTTCATCAATTCATAGTCGCTGTAGACCTCCTCGGAGGCGATCTCCTCAGTGAGAGCGTCGATTCGGGTCTGAAGCTCGTCTATCTCGTTCTCGAGACGCTTCATCTCGTTCTTCCGTGCAGCGTCGGCAGCTCTTTGTTGCTTGGTACGATAGGTCTTTACCGACTTGTCCTTTGCAGCCTCGGCAGCCTTTGCCATTTTTTCAGCTTCGGCAGCACGCTTCTCGGCAGCCTGTTCGTCACGCAGAATATCAAGATATCGGTCAAACCCGTACTCATGCAGCCTGAAAGAACCATCCTTCAGCTCGATAAGACGGTCTGCGATCTTGCTCAGCAGATAACGGTCATGAGATACAAAAATAACAGTTCCCGTATACTCGGCAAGAGCTTCCTCTATCGCCTCCTTTGAGGAAAGGTCGAGGTGGTTTGTCGGCTCATCGAGAATCAGGACATTGCCGTGCTCCTGCATCATGATTGCGAAGCAGAGCTTTGCACGCTCACCGCCGCTGATGACTCCCGTCTCCTTGAAAACGTTCTCGCCGACCAGACGAACCTGTGCAAGCAGGCTTCTGACCTCGAGGTCTGACATGGACGGATAGCGGCTGTGAAGCTCCTCCATAACCGTGAGAGCCTTATTCAGATTAGCGCTTTCCTGCTCGAAATAAGAAATTTTGATATTGCTGTTCCAGCGGACGATTCCCTTGTGCGGAAGAAGCTCCTGAATAATTTTCAGCAGTGTTGATTTTCCAATTCCGTTATCGCCGATAATACCGATTTTATCTCCCCTGCGGACATCGAAGCTGATATCCTCAACGAGAGTTTTTCTCGCTGCTCCGTCACCTACAGAGATATCAGCACCCTTGACCTTGAGAACGTCTATAGGCGGCTCTATCGGATAGGTAAACCTGATTTTCGCAGTTTTCGTCTCATGGAACGGTTTCTCAATACGCTCGATTTTCTCGAGCTGCTTTCTCTTGCTCTGAGCCATTTTCGTAGTGGATGCACGAACAAGATTCTTCGCCACATAGTCCTCGAGCTTGGCAATCTGCTTCTGCTGCATTTCGTATTCCTTTTCCTGACGAGCGTCGTTCTCCTCACGCTGACGGACATACGCCGAGTAGCTTCCACGGTAGCGTCTGAGGACTCCCCTCTCAATTTCGCAGATCGACGTGCAGATTCTATCTAGAAAATATCGGTCATGCGACACAACAAGAACTGCTCCCCGATAGCTTCTGAGGTAGTCCTCCAGCCACATAATCGTCTTGAAGTCGAGGTGGTTGGTAGGCTCGTCGAGAATGAGCAGATTCGGCTCCTCCAGAAGCAGCCGGGAAATACTGAGTCTCGTTTTTTCTCCTCCGCTGAAACCTGAAACAGTTCGCTCCAGCTCTTTTTCAGTGAAGCCCATTCCATTGAGAACCATCCTGATTTTCACATCAGTGTTGTAGCCATCGTTCGCCTCGATCCACGACGAGAGCTGCTGATACTCGTCAGCCGAGGAATTATCCCCCATCGAGATCTCAACCTCAATCTCTCTCAGGCGGTCGATTGCACGGTGTACAGGCTCAAAAACACTCCGCATTTCCTCAATAACCGTGTTCTCCGAGTTAAGACCGCCCATCTGCTCAAGATAACCAATAGTGGTCTTTGAAGCAATTGAAATTACTCCGTCACGCTCAGTAAATCTGTCAGGATCAACCGACCCCGTGAGAATTTTCAGAAGCGTTGATTTTCCGCAGCCGTTGACTCCCACAAGTCCGATGCGGTCGTTTTCATCAATAGTCAGAGAAACGTTGTTCAAAACCTGATTGCCATTGTAAAATTTATTGATATTCGTTAAGCTTGCAAGCATAATATCTCCCTTTTCTGTAATGTACAATTATAATATCATATTTTCGTGCAGGAATCAATAGAAAATATCCAAAAATACTCAGATAAATCGTTATTCATCGGGGAGTGTACTCGCAGCCTGCTGGGGCAAACCTTTCTGAGGAAAGGTTCTGCCTAACCGGCACCCGTACCCTCTGTCTCGCAAGCTCGACATCTCCCTGCCCCGCAGGGAGTCACCCCAGACCCCTTTCCAAAGACTTCAACTCAAATTTTCCAGATAGGGGCATGCCCCTATCTGGAAAATTTAAATAAAAGTTTTAGGGAGGGA
>JAFTPG010000058.1 GCA_017463375.1 Ruminococcus sp.
CCTTTTGAAAAAGGGTTCTCCTAACCGTCGCCTGTCCCCTCTGTCAGCTTCGCTGACATCTCCCCACACTGTGGGGAGTCATCCTCAAACTCCTTTCCTAAAACTTTTTAGTTTTTAATTTCAGCCCCATAGGGTACACATCAAGAACAACTGAAAAATCAAGTATTTTTTCTAATGTGTACCCTATGGGGCTGAAATTAAGATTGAAAGTCTTTGGAAGGGGGTACGGGGTGACTCCCTGCGGGGCAGGGAGATGTCGAGCTTGCGAGACAGAGGGTACGGGTGCCGGTTAGGCAGAACCTTTCTCCAGAAAGGTTTCACCCGATTAATACATATAATACTTCTATATGGACAGCCGCCTTATGACCGGCATTTTTACAGTAACAATTGATCAGGAATTGAATATAATAATATAGCAGATGAGATCAGATATCAGTAACATGAGTTATGACTCCTGCGTCTGTTATGTCAACACAGCCGAAAGACGGCGGTTTACCATCATTGGGACGTGAAGCGCTGCCGGGATTCATCAGATACATTCCGTTATCATAGCTTGTATGTCTGACGTGCGTATGTCCGAAAAGGACGATATCACAATCGTTGGCAGCTGCAATTTTCTTTATGTGCTCCAGCGAGTACTTCACACCCTGCAAATGTCCGTGAGAAGCGTATATCTTGTGACCGCCGACAGGCATTGTGTAAACGTTTTCACTAAGACTGCCGACATCGCAGTTTCCCTTTACATGAACGAATCGGGAAGCGATTTCGGGATATCTGCGGATAACAGCGTCAACATCTGCCTCGCCGTCTCCGAGGTGAATAAACATATCAGCGTCGAGATTTCGGCGGACGATTTTCTCGACAGGCGAGTAATGTCCGTGTGAATCTGACATAACAATAATTCTCATAGAAGTCTCCTTAAAAATGATATTTTGATAATTATATCACATCACAGGGAGAAATTCAACTAAAAAAATTTATGAATTAATGGAGGTACTTATGAATAAGAATAATATTGACCCCAAAAGTCTGAATGGACTTCTTGAAGTTGTAAGCAAAAAAATCGGAGTTCCGCCGGAAAAGCTGAAAAATGACCTTGAAGCAGGAAAATTTGACAGTGCGATATCGGCAATGAATAAAAACGACGCTGCAATGTTTCAGCAGGCGATAAAGAATCCCAAGCTTGTAGAGAAGCTGATGAGCACTCCTCAGGCGAAGGCGATCTACAAAAAGCTTACAGGAGAATAAACCGAGGTGAGAACAAGGTTGTGAGTGACGCAATGGAAAAAATCGGAGAGCTGCTTTCAGATGAGGAAAGTGTAAAACAGCTCTCCGAGCTGGCTCAGATGCTGATGAATGATACAAAAGCAGATGAAAATTCATCAGAAGATAAAAAAGAGGACTCATCCTCTGAGGAAACAGGAGACGGACTGTTCGGAGGAGGATTTGATTTCAGCTCCTTGCTGAAGCTTCAGGAGATTATGGGCGTCATAAGTCAGAAAGACAAGAATTCAGAACTGCTGCTGGCACTGAAGCCTCATCTTAGCGAGGAAAAACAGGAAAAAGTAGATAAGGCGATAAAAATCCTGAAAATTCTTGCGGTCTGGAATATTGTCAAGGAAAGCGGTATGCTGAAAGATTTCTTATAATACAACAGAAAGGAAGGATGCCAGATGGCTGTATATGATAACAGACAGATGAAACATATGCGTCAGGATGCCATACGGCGTTCGCAGGAAATGCATAATCGTTCTGTGTCTGACAATCAGAATTGCTTTCAGGGGCATCATAAAACAGCCGGGGATCATGCATTCAGGAGAGAGCAAAATGATAATACTGTTTCCTCCGATACAGTACAGCCAAGGCATCCTCCGCATGCAGGAGTCCGAAAAGGGAACCAGATGCCTGACTTACTTGAAAAGCTTTCCGGAGGAAAAATACTCGACAGTGAGAAGCTTTTGATAATAGCGCTAATGATATTGCTGGCTAAGGAAGGAGCAGATATGAAGCTCATTCTTGCGCTGGGATATATTTTATTGTAAGAGGAAGGAAGAAAAATGACAGCAGATCAGATTTTCAAAGGAGTATGTGCAGCAGTAATATTTGTAATGCTGATATACTACATAAGACGAGAGCGCAAATTGAGATCAATTCTGTTCGGAGCACTGACAGGAGCAGCTGCACTCTTTATTCTGAATAAGTACGGCGGATATATCGGAGTTGAAATTCCTCTGAATGTGTTCAATCTCGCAGGAAGCACCATATTGGGAGTTCCGTTCGTCATATGCCTTGTGATCCTGAGGCAGCTTTGAGTTTTTGTAAAAAAACACGGAATCTGTTGACAATATAAGCAGGGAAGTGTTACAATAAAACCAAGGAGGTGCAGCTATGAATAGTATAGATATTATTAATAAAACTAAACGCCGGCAGCCGCTCAGCGCAGATGAAATAACGTGGCTTGTAAACGAGTATACCGCAGGCAATGTTCCTGATTATCAAATGTCAGTATGGCTCATGGCAGTCTGTCTGAACGGTCTGACGGATCAGGAAACAGTTTCTCTGACGGCGGCAATGCGTGATACAGGTGATATTCTTGACCTCTCCGGTATAGGAGGCATTACCGCAGACAAGCACAGCACAGGCGGAGTAGGAGACAAGACCAGCCTGATCATCGGACCTGCGGCAGCTGCATGCGGACTTAATGTTCCGAAGATGTCGGGCAGAGGTCTGGGACATACCGGCGGAACTATTGATAAGCTAGAGAGTATCAGCGGATACCGTACAGAGCTGCCGTTTGAAGAATTTGAAGCTGTAGTTAAGCAGACAGGATTTTCGATAATATCGCAAAGCGGAAACCTTTGTCCGGCTGATAAGAAGATATACGCTCTCAGAAATGCAACGGGAACAGTAGACAGTATACCTTTGATTTGTGCAAGCATAATGAGCAAAAAGCTTGCGCTCAATGCTGACTGCATACTTCTTGATGTAAAATACGGCTCGGGAGCATTCATGAAAACAAGGGAGGAAGCCCGTAAGCTCGCCGATCTGATGGAAAAGGTCGGAACTGCGGCAGGAAAAAAGTGCAGAGCGCTTGTCACAGACATGAATACTCCGCTCGGAAAAAATGTCGGCAATGCTCTGGAAGTGAAAGAGGCAGTAGAGATTCTCCGGAATAAGACCAAGGGAAAGCTGTATGACCTCTGTATTGAGCTGACTGCAAATATGCTGGAGCTTGCAGGCAAGGGAACTCTTCAGGAGTGCGCTGAGCTTGCTGAGGATGCAATAGCGTCAGGCAAAGCTCTCGAGGTTTTCCGCAGAACAATCGAGCTTCACGGAGGCGATCCGCGAATCGCAGACGATGTTTCACTTCTTCCGCAGGCGAAGTACAGCTATGAGATCAAGGCAGCGGCAGATATAAGGATTACTGCTGTAAACAGTGAAGAGATCGGAATGACATCACTGCTTCTGGGTGCAGGACGAACAGAAAAAGACGGTGAAATTGATATGAGCGCAGGTATTGTCATGAACTGCGAATGCGGAGAACATCTCGCTGCCGGAGATACTATAATGACATTGTATTCTTCCGCAGTCAGTGATTTCTCCTCAGCTGCCCTCAGAGCATTGAATGCAGTTTCTTTCACCGAAATATCATAAAAGATGTATTGACTAATCAACTTTTATGTGATAAAATGTATATATCAAATTTTTAATGGAGGTCTATTAACATGGGTTTTCTGGATAAGATTTATGGTATGGCTGAAAAAGTAGGCGATACCTTTGAAAAAGGCGCAAAAAATGTAAGCGACAGCTCCAAGAAGTTCGCTGATAAGACGAGACTCAATAAGGAAATAAAGCAGACTGAGTCGGAGATCAATGCTGTATATATGCAGATGGGCAAGAAGTGTTTTGAGCTCAACGCTAATGAGCCGACTGCTGAGTTTGCTGATATGGTGAATGATATCAATACAAAGCTTGCAAAGATCGAGACTCTCAAGAATGAGATCAATGCTCTTGAGGATAAGCTTCCTTGTCCCGGCTGCGGTGAAAGCATTACAAAGGGCAGTAAGTTCTGCGCTAAGTGCGGAGCAGACGTTTCCGGTCTTTTCCCTGTAGTTCAGGCTGCACCGATCGCTCCGACAGGAAAGTCGTGTCCTGCTTGCGGAACTGTGGCTGCTGACGGTCAGAAGTTCTGTGAAAAGTGCGGAACCGCTATTGAAGCTGCTGAGGCAAAAACTGAAGAGCCTGCAAAGGAAGAAGTAAAGGAAGTTGTCGCAGCGTCAGCTGCTGCCGGAGACGGTTGGGTATCAGCTCAGGAAACTGCAGAAGAGATTCAGGAGACAGTTGAAGAGGTTCAGGAGACAGTTGAGGAGTCTGCTGCACCCGCTGAAAAGGCTTGCCCGGCATGCGGAACAACAGCTGCTGACGGTCAGAAATTCTGTGAGAAATGCGGAACAAAGCTCGGCGAATAATTCAATAAATTTGTACTTAGAAAGCGATACTTCTGTATCGCTTTTTATTGTAAACGTCAGAGAATGAAAAAAGCTCTTTACTTTTGTATATTATTGTGTTAAAATGTAAAGTATGAAATTGCGTACCATTATCGCAGAAGAGACAGGAGCTATTATTATGATTGATAAGATTAAATCTGAAAATATGGATCTGCTGTTCGAGGCTATTCTTTCACTCGATTCAGTAGAGGAGTGCTATAAGTTCTTTGATGACCTCTGTACAAGCATTGAGCTGAAATCGTTTGCCCAGAGGCTTCAGGTAGCAAAGCTTCTTGACGAGCACAGAGTCTATAACAGTATCGTGACAGAGACAGGAGCAAGCACTGCTACGATCAGCAGAGTAAACCGTTCGCTTAAAGATGGAAACGACGGATACAACATCGTTTTCCAGCGTTTGAAGGAAAAAGAGCTGCTTTGATAACGGCGGATATTTCCGCTTGCAATCGGCTTGCTTTTATAGTATAATAGTTGGTGATGATTTTGAATAATCATTTGAGCAAAACAAGAAAGAAACGCAATCTCGGCAGAAATGTGGTGAAAATATGGAACAAATTGTAAAGATTGAGAAAAATAACGATAATGTAAGTGCATTTTATACCGTTGCAATGAGAGGTCTGGTTGCTTTTCCGAAAATGGTAATGCATTTTGACGTGGCACGGGATAAATCAATAAAGGCAGTGGAAAAAGCTCTTAAAGAGAATGAAAGACTTTTCCTTGTTACTCAGCATGAGGCATATGTGGACAGTCCCAAGGCGTCTGATTTGTATAAAACAGGCGTTGTTGCAGAAATACGGCAGGTTCTGAGACTGCCCGACGGCGTTATGAAGGTGCTTGTTGAAGGCATATATAAGGCTAATCTGATTCATCTTATTGATGAAGGAGACGTACTGAAAGCTGAGGTAAAACGAGCTCCTACATATTCAAGAACCAAATACGATGAGGTTGAGGCAGAGGCGCTGATGCGTTCAGTCAAGGACATCTTTGAACGTTACGCAGCATTCTTTCCTCGTATGCCGCAGGAGCTTCTGAATTCAGTAATGACGCAGGAATCTCCGATAAAGCTTTTCGAAGCCGTCACCTTTAACTGCAATCTCAATTACCGTGATAAACAGACGCTTCTTGAGGAATCAAATATTCTCAATAAGCTTTCAGTGCTTTTTGCTTGTCTCTCCTCTGAGGTAGAGATTCTTGAGCTTGAAAATCTGATCAATGAGCAGACTAAAAGCAGTATCGAAAAAGGACAAAAGGAATATTACCTGAGAGAGCAGATGAGAATTATTCAGGAGCAGCTCGGTGAGGATGATTCTGATGATGTGTATAACTACATAAATGATATAATGGCACTCAAGGTAGATGATAAGAGCCGTGAAAAGCTCCTGAAGGAAGCCGATAAGCTCACAAAGCTTCCTCCGTCTTCACAGGAGGCTTTTGTAATCAGGAATTATCTTGATACTGTTCTGGATCTCCCGTGGGGAAAATACTCAAAGGCTAAGCTCACTCTCGATAAAGCGGAACAGGTTCTTGAAAAGGATCACTACGGCATGAAAAAAGTAAAGGATAGAATTCTTGAATTTCTTGCTGTGCATATGCTGAATCCTGAAATCAAGGGACAGATAATCTGTCTTGCAGGACCTCCCGGAGTCGGAAAAACCTCAATTGCAAAATCAATAGCAAAGGCTATGGGACGCAAATATGCAAGAGTCTCGCTCGGCGGAGTCCGTGACGAGGCTGATATCAGAGGTCACAGAAAAACCTATGTCGGAGCTATGCCGGGACGCATCATTACAGCGATCCAGCAGGCAGGAACAGCAAATCCGCTGATTCTTTTCGATGAAATTGATAAAATGTGCAGCGATATCAAGGGCGATCCTGCGTCTGCAATGCTCGAGGTTCTTGACAGCGAACAGAATAATGCTTTTCGCGACCACTTCATTGAAGTTCCGTTTGATCTGAGCAAGGCCGTATTCCTGACAACTGCAAATAATATTTCCGCTATTCCGCAGCCGCTTCTTGACCGAATGGAGATCATTGAGCTTCCGAGCTACACTGCGGAGGAAAAATTCCACATAGCGAAGAATCATCTTATTCCGAAGCAGATCAAGGCTCACGGACTTAAAGCGAGTCAGCTGAAAATTCAGGACGACGCTGTTCATGAGCTGATTCAGTTCTACACAAAGGAAGCAGGAGTGCGTACTCTTGAACGATACATTGCTTCTCTCTGCCGGAAAGCTGCAAAGAGAATCGCCGCAGATGAAGTAAAAAAAGTTACGATTAAAAAGGGAAGCCTTCAGGGGTATCTCGGAGTATATAAATATCTTCCCGACCTTGCTTCAAAGGAAAATCAGGTAGGCGTTGTAAACGGACTCGCATGGACGTCTGTCGGCGGAGTGCTCATGCCGCTTGAAGTATTGGTTCTCAAGGGAAGCGGCAAAATCGATATAACAGGTTCGCTTGGAGAAGTGATGACAGAAAGCGCAAGGCTGGCTGTAAGCTATACAAGGAGCATCGCTGATAAATATAATATAAATCCGGATTTTTATACGCAGAATGATATACACATACATGCTCCGGAGGGAGCAGTTCCGAAAGACGGTCCGTCCGCAGGAGTTACAATGACGACAGCTCTTGTATCGGCGCTTTCGGGAATTCCTGTAAGAGCTGACGTGGCAATGACAGGAGAAATCACTCTGCACGGAAAGGTTCTGCCGATCGGAGGACTGCGTGAAAAGACTATGGCTGCATATAAGGCTGATATAAAAACTGTAGTAATTCCGGCAGCCAACAAACCCGACCTTGAAGAGGTTGACGAGGCGGTAAAGGAGAAGCTTGAGTTTGTATATGCTGAGAAGATCAGCGATGTACTTGACGCTGCTCTTGACAGCAGTTTTCAGCAGCCTGCTTCATAAGACATAAAAGGAGAAATACCGATATGAATTACAATAAAGCGGAATTTTGCGCCTCATACGGCAAATACTCCCAGATACCTCCGCCGGAGCGGATAGAGATCGCTTTTGCGGGACGCTCCAATGTAGGAAAATCCACGCTGATAAACAAACTGTTTAACAGAAAAAATCTTGCGAGAGTCAGCTCAGTTCCCGGAAAAACTGCAACGATCAATTTTTATGGTCTTGAAAATATCTATTTCGTGGATCTCCCGGGATATGGCTACGCTAAGGTTGCGAAAACCGAAAAGGAACGCTGGTCGGGACTCATTGAGGGATACCTCGATTCTGACCGTGATCTTAGACTGGTGTTCATGTTGGTTGATATGCGTCATGCTCCGTCTGCGGATGATATCCACATGATAAATTATCTGATAGACGCTGAGCTGCCGTTCGTTGTCGTACTGACAAAGGCTGACAAGCTTAAAAAGACTCAGCGTGAAAAGCGTATGGA
>JAFTPG010000010.1 GCA_017463375.1 Ruminococcus sp.
TTTGAAGTTTTTTCAGAAAACTTTTTCTCTTCCCAAAGGATTTAATATCAACCCGCTTTTCCCAAAGCCAAATCCTTCTTCTTGAAAGAATTTCTCTCTTCTCTTCATCGCTTGTCCTCGACAGCTTTTTTATTATAGCACCTCCTGACGCTTTTGTCAAGTCGATTATTCTACAAAAATTTTGCGGTTTTTTGGGTATTGTGCTTAAAAGGACTTGATTCACCATAAATCCACATCAATTACTCACCCATTCTACACTATTTAATAGTATAATAAATCCGTCTCACTAGCAGAGCTTATCACCCATGGTTAAAAAAATAATATATCTAAAAACTGTAAAAAAGTACTTTTCAAATTCTCCGAAACGTGTTATAATAAATATATATTTTCTCAGGAGGTTTGATTATGACTGAAATAGAATTATACGATCTTTGGTGCAGTAACGCCACTGATGACAACGATTTACAGACTGAGCTTAACGCTATCAAAAACGACAGCGAAGCAATCAATGATAGATTTTACCGTGACCTCGAGTTCGGTACCGGCGGTCTCAGAGGCGTTATCGGTGCAGGCACCAACCGCATGAATATTTACACCATCAAGCGTGCTACTCAGGGTTTTGCTGACTACCTCAATCAGGAATACTCTGACCCCAGCGTGGCTGTTTCTTTTGACAGCCGTATCAAGTCCGATGTTTTCGCTAAGGCTGCTGCTGAGGTTCTTGCCGCTAACGGTATCAAGGTTCACATTTATTCTGAGCTTATGCCTACCCCCATGCTCTCTTTTGCTGTTCGTCAGCTCAAGTGTCAGGGCGGTATCATGGTTACTGCAAGCCATAACCCTGCTAAGTATAACGGCTACAAGGTTTACGGCGATGACGGATGTCAGATCACTCTCCGCGGTGCTGAGATCATTCTTGAAAAGATCAATTCCCTCGATATCTTCAACGATGTTAAATCCTCTTCTTTCGACGAGGAGCTTGCTAAGGGAAATATTTCCTACATCGGCGAGGACGTTATCGAGGCTTACTACGAAAAGGTTCTTGCTGAGGGAATCAACACCTCTCTCTGCGCTTCAAGCGGACTCAAGGTAGTTTATACTCCCCTCAACGGCACAGGCAACAAGCCCGTCCGCACTATCCTCTCCAGAATCGGTATCTCCGATGTTACCATCGTTCCCGAACAGGAAATGCCCGACGGCAACTTCACTACATGCCCTTACCCGAATCCTGAGATCCGTGAGGCTCTCGAGCTTGGTCTCAGAAAGTGCGAGGAGGTTAAGCCTGACCTTCTTCTTGCTACCGACCCCGACTGCGACCGTGTAGGTATTGCTGTTCCGTCTGAGGACGGCGGATATGTTCTTTTCAGCGGAAACGAGGTCGGCGCTATGCTTCTCGAGTACATCTGCACTCAGAGAATCAAGAACGGCACTATGCCCGAAAATCCGATCGCTGTCAAGACTATCGTTACTACTGATATCATCTACTCTATCGCTAAGGAGTACGGCGTTGAGGTTCGTGACGTTCTCACCGGATTCAAGTTCATCGGCGAGCAGATCGCTTTCCTCGAGGAAAAGGGCGAGGAGAACCGCTACATCTTCGGCTTTGAGGAGAGCTACGGCTACCTCTCAGGCGGTTATGTCCGTGACAAGGACGCTGTTAATGCTTCTATGCTCATTTGCGAGATGGCTGCTTACTACAGAACTCAGGGTATTACTCTGCTTCAGGCTCGTGAGAATATGTACAAGAAGTACGGTGTTTTCTACCACACTCTCCACAGCTTCACTTTCGAGGGCGAAAGCGGTATGAACAAGATGAACGATATCATGTCCTCTCTCAGAAACGATCCGCCTATGGAGATCGCCGGTCTCAAGGTTCTCAAGTTTGATGACTACAAGACAAGTATTTCCAAGGATATCGCCGGCGGAACTGAGACTGAAATTACTCTTCCTAAGTCCAACGTGCTCGCATTCTTCCTCGAGGACGGCGCTAAGGCTATTGTTCGTCCTTCCGGTACTGAGCCGAAGATCAAGACCTACTTCACTGCTAAGGCTCCTACTCATGAAGAGGCTGCTGCTCTCGAAGCAAGACTTGCTGAGGATTTCACTAAGGTTTTTAATTGATCATATCCGTTCGATTGCGCTCTGCCTTTAGTTATATAAAAAAAATATTTCACTGCTATTGACAGACTCAACCTTCTGTGATATACTATTTTAGTGAATGTACAACGAAAGTACTACTGTCTAACGGAATTGATGGGCTACTATGGTTTACAAATAGTAAATTGAAAGAGGTGACAATCGTGAAAGAGGGTATCCATCCTAATTTTGTAAAAACTACAATTACTTGCCACTGCGGTAATGTTATTGAGACAATGTCTACAAAGGAAAACATCAAGGTTGAAATCTGCTCTAAGTGCCATCCGTTCTATACCGGTAAGCAGAAGCTTGTTGATACAGGCGGACGTGTTGACAGATTCAAGAAGCGTTTCAATATGGACAAGTAATTACTACAGGGCGGTCTTTGACCGCCTTTTTGCTACATAAAGCTTTCCGCCTGTGCTGCGGATTTCTCCCTTTATGCCGTTTTCACTGATTTATAGGTGATTTTTATGAACTATTTTACAATATCTGAGGCTGCTGAAGCCTCTTTTATAGAAAAACGCTCCGAATTTATCGGATATATAGCTCCGGTTAAAACCAATGACGAAGCTGTCGGGTTCGTCAACTCCATCCGTGCACGCCACCGCAAGGCTAAGCATAACGTCTATGCCTATATTCTGCGTCAGGATAATATTTCCCGTTACTCCGACGACGGCGAGCCTCAGGGTACTGCCGGAGTTCCTGTGCTGAATGTGCTCCAGAAACGTGGTCTCACCGACGTCTGCGTCGTTGTTACACGATATTTCGGCGGAATCCTCCTCGGCGGCGGAGGTCTTGTGCGTGCCTACTCCCATGCGGCTTCAATTGCCTGCGACGCAGCTCATATCATGAATATGTGCAGGTGCCGCAGAATTAAAATCGAAACCGATTACGGCTGCTACGGAAAGGTCGCTTATCTGCTCCCGAATTATGAGACGATCACTCTCAATTCCGATTTCGGAAGCTCGGTAACGCTGGAGATCCTCATTCTTTCCGAGAAATATGACCCATTCGTTAAAGACCTCACCGAACAGCTTAACGGCGCTGTTTCCGTTACCGACTGCGAGGAGCTGTTTTACGATTTTTCTTCCGTGAAAAATATTTCCGAGACTTAGGCAATACCGCATAAAGACCGCCTGACGGCTTTGCACATGTCTTGCTTGTCTCTTTTCCGTCATCTTGCCCAAAAATCCCTTGACATACGTCAGTATGCCTGCCGGATTTTTGTACAACCTGACGAAAAATCTAACTGCGCAATACACGCACAATCTTTGTGCGGTATTGCCCTAATGCAATTTACAGGGAGGCGATTCTATGACTGTCCGTGAACAATACGAAATTACCGAAATGGGCATTCTGAGCAAGTATGCCTGCACAAGTACCGATGAAGCAGGTACAAAACGTGTCCGCTATGAGGATAAATGTCCCTACCGAACCGAGTTCCAGCGTGACCGTGACAGAATTCTTCACTGCAAATCATTCAGACGTCTCAAAAGGAAAACTCAGGTCTTTCTTTCGCCCGTCGGCGACCACTACAGAACCCGTCTCACGCATACTCTTGAGGTGGCTCAGATTGCCCGTACTATTTCCCGTTGTATGAGACTAAATGAGGACCTCACCGAAGCTATCGCTCTCGGTCACGACCTAGGGCACTCCCCTTTCGGTCACAGCGGAGAGGAGATCCTTAATCAGATTTGTCCCCATGGCTTCAAGCATTACCTCCAGAGCGTCCGGGTTGCGGAAAAGCTCGAGAAAAACGGTCAGGGACTCAATCTCACTCATGCTGTTCTCAACGGAATCGAATGCCATACGAATTCTACCGCCGATACTAAAGAGGGCTGCGTAGTGAGACTCGCCGACACCATCGCTTATATCAATCACGATATCGAGGACGCTGTCCGTGCGGGAATACTCTCCGCCGACTCGCTCCCCCGTGACTGCGTGGAGCTGCTCGGTGATACCAAGACCAAACGCATAACTACGCTTGTCGCTTCTGTTGTGCAGCACGGAGCTTATGAAATTGATTTTGCTCCCGACATACGAAAGGCTCACGATAAACTGCGAGCTTTCATGTTTGAGCACGTCTACACCAATCCGAACGCTAAACAGGAGGAAGCCAAGGCTCTCGCACTTATCGAGAAGCTCTATGACTACTTCATCAGAAACCCCGAAAAGCTGCCCGAGGAATACCGCAGAATTATCAGGGAATGCGATGCTGACCGTGCGGTGTGCGACTACATCTCAGGTATGAGCGACGGATATGCCGTAGACCTCTATACCGAGCTTTTTGTCCCCAAATCATGGAAGTAACGGAGGTGGAATATGCTCCGCAACGATGAATTTCTCTATCGCCTCAGAAATGCAAATCCCATAGACGCGGTTATGGGTAACTATGTCCACCTTACAAGACGAGGACGAAATTATGTCTGCTCGTGTCCGTTTCACTCGGAAAAAACTCCCTCCTGCACCATTTTCACCGATACGCAGAGCTTCTACTGCTTCGGATGCGGTGCAGGCGGCGATATTATTACCTTCATTATGAAAATCGAAAACCTCGATTTCTCCGAAGCCGTGAAGCTCCTCGCTCAGCGCTCGGGTATTGAGCTGCCGCAGAACAGCTCAGCTGACAGCCTGCTCGCTAAACGCAAAACCCGTATCTATGAAATGAACAGAATCGCCGCAAATTTCTTCTACACCAACCTTGTAAAGGGCAGGGACAAGCAGGGACTCCAATATTTCGTGAACAGAGGGCTTTCGCCGCAGACCGTTAAAAAATTCGGTCTGGGGTACTCCTCCGACTCGTGGAGCGAGCTTTCCGACCTCCTCCGCAGCAAGGGCTATTCCGATGAGGAAATTGCCGACGCCTGGCTCGGAGGTATCTCAAAGAAAAGCGGAAAGGCTTTCGATATGTTCCGCAAGCGTGTGATGTTCCCCATCGTTGACCTGCGTGGAAATATCATCGGCTTCGGAGGCAGAGTTCTCGATGACTCCCAGCCAAAGTACCTCAATACGGGTAAAACTCCCGTTTTCGATAAGGGAAGCAACCTCTTCGCCATGAACTTCGCTAAAAATGCCGATACAAAACGGCTCATACTCTGCGAGGGGTATATGGACGTTATCGCCGTCAATCAGGCTGGCTTCAACAATGCCGTGGCTACGCTCGGAACTGCGATCACTCCCAATCAGGCGCGGCTCATCAGTCACTATGCCGAGGAGGTCGTGATCGCCTACGACAGCGACGGCGCAGGTCAGAAGGCTACACAGAAGGCGGTCAATCACTTCACCGATGTGGGAGTGCGTACAAGAATCATACGCATGGAGGGCGCTAAAGATCCCGACGAATACATTAAAAAATTCGGTGCAATGAGATTCAGGATGCTTCTGGACGACTCCTTTGACGCTACGGACTTTATGCTCGACAGGTGTGAGGACGGTCTGGATGTGTCTACCGAAATGGGTCGTGTGGAGCTTCTAAAACGTGCGGCTAAGGTGCTCGCAGGAATTGAGTCTCCTCTTGAACGTGAGGTCTATATTTCCCGTACATCGAAAAAATGCGATATCCCCGTACAGGTTCTCAAAACTCATATCGACGATATGCTCAGCAAATCGGAAAGATTTGAAAAAAAACGGGAATGGCGCAATATTACGGCAAATACAACATATATTAAGGATGATATCAACCCCGAGGCTCAGAAGCTTCGCAGGGAGGCAAAGGCAGAGGAATTTATAATCTATTACCTGCTGAAGCGTCCCGAAGAATGGGAGAGGATCGCTCATGAAGCTCCTCCCGAAGCCTTTGTAACCTCCTTCAACAGGCGAGTTTACACAGCTCTGCTTGACAGAATGAAACAAAGCGAAAGATTTACGCTCTCTATGCTCGCAGATGAATTTTCCGCCGCCGAAATGGGCAGAATAAGCGGAATCGAAGCGAAAAACAGAGATTCAGATATAAATTCACAGGTTTTTTCAGACTGCGCCAACGTTCTGAAAAAATATCGTCCCGCTGCCGTGACCGACAGCGGAGAATTAAGCAACGACAGCCTTTTACAGCTCTTTAAGGATAAAAGTAAAAATAGGAGGAAAAATTATGGAACCGAAAAAAAATACCATTGAAACTCTCATGGAACAGGGAAAAACCAACGGAAAGCTCACTACTAAAGAAATTACTGACGCTCTTGAGGAGCTTGATTTCGACGTTGACCAGCTCAATACCTTCTACGATAACTGCGAGAACCTTAATATCGAAATCGTTGAGGATATGAATGTTGACGCCGACCTCAAGATCGGTCTCGACTCCGCTATGACCGATGATCTCGAAATGGCACTCTCAACCGAGGGTATCGCTATCGACGACCCCGTAAAAATCTATCTCAAGGAAATCGGACGAGTTCCGCTTCTTACTCCCGAAGAGGAGATCGAGCTTGCTCAGAGAATGGCTACCGGCGACCCATACGCTCGTAAAAGACTCTCCGAGGCTAACCTCCGTCTCGTTGTAAGTATCGCTAAAAAGTACGTCGGCAGAGGTATGCAGTTCCTCGACCTCATTCAGGAGGGTAACCTCGGTCTGATCAAGGCTGTTGAAAAGTTCGACTACACTAAGGGCTTCAAGTTCTCTACCTACGCTACATGGTGGATCCGTCAGGCTATTACCAGAGCTATCGCCGATCAGGCGAGAACTATCAGAATTCCCGTTCATATGGTTGAAACTATCACTAAGGTGAAGAAGGTTTCAAGCCAGCTCCTCCACGAAAACGGTCACGATCCCAGCCCCGAGGAAATCGCTGACAAGCTTGAGATGCCTGTTGATAAGGTTCGTGAAATTATGCGTATAGCTCAGGATCCCGTTTCCCTCGAGACTCCTATCGGTGAGGAGGAGGACAGCCATCTC
This sequence comes from Ruminococcus sp., assembly GCA_017463375.1. Lineage (GTDB taxonomy): Bacteria > Bacillota > Clostridia > Oscillospirales > Ruminococcaceae > Ruminococcus. The sequence continues at coordinate 7,028 of JAFTPG010000010.1, forward strand.
GGCGACTTTATCCCCGATGACGACGCTCCGGCTCCGGCTGAGGCTGCTTCACATACTCTCCTTAAAGAACAGCTTAACGAGGTTCTTGCTACTCTCACCGAGCGTGAGGCTAAGGTACTCAAGCTCAGATTCGGTCTTGAGGACGGTAAGTCCCGTACTCTTGAGGAGGTTGGTCAGCGCTTTGACGTTACAAGAGAACGTATCCGTCAGATCGAAGCTAAGGCTCTCAGAAAGCTCCGTCACCCCAGCAGAAGCAAAAAGGTTAAGGACTTCCTTGACTGATCCAAGGAAGTGTATACATAATTCAGAGCCGCCCAAAATCTATGGGCGGCTTTTGATTTTGTATCCGAATGTAGTATGTTGTAACTACTAAAACTTTATTTTTCGATTGAAAATGTATAGGTGTAGGGGGCGGCGTACCCTAAAGGGCATAAATCCTCGACGCCCAAATAATTAATTGGCAGCGGGACGTCGAGGACGCCGTCCCCTACAAATTGTCATTCTAAAAAGTAGAGTCGCCCCTACGGAAATCATCTTCAATTATGCATTATTTGTTTTTTAATTGACTCTTTGCGGAAATTGTGGTAGAATATAAGTGAGCAGTACAGGAGAAGTGCAGTGAGAATCTGCCGCAACAGCCATTACCGTATGTGCGTAAGCATTAAGTCGGATCGCCTGAATGCTCTCTGCTGTAAATTTTTATGCGGCAGAATCGGTATATAGTAAACAGGAGGAATCCCTGATCCCTCGCTATAACACTTTTGGGTATTTGAAGAGTGAAGCCGTTTAAGAAATACCGCATAAAGCTTGTGCGGTGTTGTCTTAACTGAATTAGGGTGTGTTGACACTAAACGAACAAGCGGATTTTTTAGCACAAATTTTGCACAGACAAGGCAAAAATCCGCAGGCGTGCTGACGCACTACAAGGATTTTTAACGCAGTATGTGTGAAATTTTGCAAAAAAGACGTGTGTTTGGCTTAGTGTCAACACACCCTAAACTGAATCCAACTTCTTTTCCGATGTTATAGCTCTGATTTATTGTATCCGAAATATCGTGAAAAGGAGTTTTTCTTATGAAAAAAACAGTCAAAAACACATTTATTTCGGTTCTCGGAGCTTCATTCATCGCAATGTCGGTGCCAACCGCCGTCTTTGCTGAAACCGAGCCGAAATATATCAATGTCTCACTGAGAATTGAGGGTATCAGCGAAAATCTCTGCGAGCTTGAAGCTCAGTATCTTTGTGAGAATGAAGCTGTCTATGCTTCCGATATTGTCAGATTTTTCGATGAGTCCGACAACAGCTTTGAGGTCAGCTGGACAGAATCCGATTACGGCAGCTATATCAGTGCGGTAAACGGAGAAAGTGAAGGAACCTTCGGCGGCTGGGACGGATGGCAATACAGAGTCAACGGTGAAGCGCCCTCAGTCGGACTTTCCGCATACGAGGTTTCCGACGGTGATGAGATCGTTGTCTATTACTCCGACGCTTACGGCGTTGGAATGCAGTTCCCGCAGGCTAGTTATTACTACAGCGACGGAACTCTGATATTTACAAGTATGGATACAGCATACGATGCCAACTGGAATCCTGTTGTAACTGAAAATCCTGTTGCGGATATGACTGTTGAGCTTCGCGGAGCTGAATCGTACTCTTTCAAGACCGATGAAAGCGGCTGCGTTGATCTTGAAAACGCAGGAGTTGCTCCCGGAGACTATCAGCTTTATTACGAAAAGCAGTCCGCTGAGGGAATTCCGCTTGTGCTTCGTCCGTCAGGTAAGGTCGTTCTTGAGTACGGCTACATCCTCGGCGATGTGGACAATGACGGAAGCATCAACGCTCTCGACGCTTCAATGGTGCTCACAGCTTATGCAAACACTGCTACAGGAAAGGATTCAGGACTTACTGCGGCTCAGGAGCTTGCGGCAAATGTAAACAACAGCGATTATGCCGTAAATGCTCTTGACGCTTCGGAGATCCTCTCATATTATGCATACACTGCTACAGGCGGACAGGCATCGCTGCACGAATACCTCGGCAGATGATGATACGGAGATAAATTTTTATGAAAAACAGATCCATAAGATTTGTGTGCGTTATAATGACGGCAATCCTCGTTTTCTTAACGGGGATTGCCGTTACTGCGTACACTGTAAATTACGACGCATCATCGGTGAAACAGCAGATCATCAGCAGTAAGCTCAGCGAAACCGGTGCTTCCGATGAGCAGAGCTTTATAAACGGCTGGCTTACGGAAAACGCAGGCACAGGCTCGGCGGAATGGTATGCGCTTTGTCTCTCAAAGGAGAACGCTTACGATTTCTCCGCATATACTACGGCTCTCGAACCTCAGATAAACGATGCAGGACTCCGTGCAACCGAACGTCAGCGAATGGCAATAGCATATATTTCCGCAGGAGGTACGAATATTGACGTCGGAGCTTTGATCGGCGAAACATGGAACGGTCTCGGAATAATGAGCGAGATCTATGCTTTGATTCTGATTAATTCGGGGAATTTTTATTGCGAAACCGATGAGACTCTGATTCTTGAATCTCTCCTTGCAAGACAGCACGAGGACGGCGGCTGGTCGCTTAACGGCAATTACTCCGACCCTGATGTTACTGCAATGGCAGTGCAGGCTCTTTCTGCATACAGAAGCAATCCCTCCATTCAGAGCCGAATTGACTGCGCCGTGGAGGTCCTTTCAGCTATGCAGCAGTCCGACGGCGGCTACAGAAGCTATGGTACTCCCAACGCCGAGAGCAATGCACAGGTAATTATCGCGCTTTGTCAGCTCGGAATCGACCCTCAGAGCGACGGCAGATTTCTCAAAAACGGAAATTCACCTGTAGACGCTCTCATGTCGTATCATACCGGTTCGGGAGGGTTTTCCCACATTTCAGGCGGAGCTGAAAACGGTATGGCTGCGGTTCAGGCTTATGAGGCATTCACAGCTATTTCGCATTCGGGCTTGTATAATCTGAACGAAAAATATGTTGACGGTGAGTTTCCGCCGCTGATCGCTGAACAGAAGCCAACAGCAGCTCCGGAGGAAGAACCGACGAAAGCTCCCGATGCAGCCGCAACAGCTCCTCCGAAAGCGACGGAGGGCAGCGAAAGCGGAAAGCCCGTTGTTACCGATAAGCCGCAGGCAAGTACTGCTCCTGCCGAGCCGTCAGCAGTGACGACAGCTTCGGTTTCAGAAAGCAGTGAGGAGCTTACGGAAATACAGCCGACCGAAGCAAGTGAAGCTGCTGAAGAGTCCTCAGAAGCTGCGGAAACTACGGCTGTATCAGCTCCGACAGCAGCTTTCACGCTGACAACAATATCCACAGTCACAAAACAAAATACCAGCAGTACTTCTCAGGAAATGAGAACGGAGACTGCCTGTACTTCCGTTTCATCTGCGGCAGTGCCTGTGGGAGCTTCTGTTAATGATGTCAGCAGCAGCGGCGGCTGGAAAATCCCTGCGTATACCGTTATAGCCGTGCTTTTTGCAGGTTCTGCAATTTATCCTGCGGCACGGAGACAGTTCTCATGGAAAAAGCTTGCGGCTTCGGGAGCAGTATGCACGCTCTGTGCAGGTGCTGTTTTCTTCATGAACATTCAGACTCCCGAGGAATACTACAGCCGTAATCTCGGAGATATCCAGCCCGACAGCCTTACTGTTACATTTTCGGTGAGCTGTGAGAAGATCAAGGATGAAATCGACGGAGACTATATGATAGTTCCTGAAACGGAGCTTGTTCTGCTCGAGGATGATACTGTGTTCGACATTCTTGAGAGGGTTCTTGCGTATAACAAGATTCCTTTCGACTATAACGGAAGCTTTGAGACTGACATTTATATCAGAGGAATCAATAATATATACGAAATGGATCACGGTGAAATGTCAGGCTGGATGTATCTGGTCAACGGAGAGACTCCGAATGTTGGCTGCGGAGCTTATGCCCCTGAGGACGGAGACGTTATTGAGTGGGTATATACGCTCGAGGTCGGCAGGGATATCGGACAGGGAGGAAATATCGAATGAAAAGCTTTCATCCTGTGACAGTCCTGATTTTTTTCGCAGCAATGCTCACACCGCTGATGACGGTCAATAACCCTGTTTACACTGCGGTTTTGCTTGTCGGAGCAATTCTGATACTGCTTCAGGTCAGAAGCGGCAGAGGGCTTCTCCGGGAGCTTTGGGGATATCTCGTTATATTCCTCATTATGGCGGCAATGAATCCGCTGTTTGTTCACAGAGGCAGTACTCCGCTGTTTTTTCTCAACGGCAGAGCGATAACTCTTGAAGCCGTGGTATACGGCGTTTGCAGTGCTCTCAGACTGACTGCGTCAATCATCTGGTGCAGAGCGTTTTCACTTGTTATGACAAGCGAGAAGCTTTTCTGCATTACAGGAAAGCTCTCGCCGAAGATATCCGCAATGCTGACCATGACCGTGAGATTCATCCCTGATATGCTTGCTCAGGGACGGAAGATCAATGCATACAGCCGCACGTCAGGGGAATTTCCCGACGACTCCCTTTTGAGCAGATTCAGGAGGATCATGAGCGTTTTTTCGGCTCTTGTAACGTGGTCGATAGAAAGCGGAGTCCAGACAGCCGATTCTATGAAAGCAAGAGGATTCGAGCTGAAAGGACGGACAGCCTATTCACGTTTTTCATATCATACAGAGGACGCTGTACTGCTTGTTCTGTGTATAGCTTCCTGCGCGGCAGTTTGCACAATAAGCGGACGGCTGAATGCGGAGTTTTATCCGACGGTGAAATACAGTGCGGATACAGCAGCGCTCGGTGCGGCATCGTTTTTATCAGCGGCAGCGTATGTATTTCCAACGGCATTTGCAATGGTTATCGGACTCAAAAGAAGCAGACGCAGCCTGTTTCGGAAAGGAGAAAAATGAAGATACTTGAAGTAAAGGATCTCTCTTTCAGATATAAAAATGCAGAGCAAAATACTCTTGACAATATCTCGTTTGAAGCTTCGGAGGGCGAACTGATTCTCGTATGCGGAGCTACGGCGTGCGGAAAAACTACGCTGCTGAAAAGTCTGAAGCCTGAGCTTGCGCCGTTCGGAGATAAAAACGGCGAGATATTCTTCTGCGGAAAAGCAATGGCAGATATTTCGGAATCCGTTTCCGCGGCTCAGATAGGGTATGTAATGCAGCGGCCTGAGAATCAGACCGTTACGGACAGCGTTCGCAGCGAGCTTGCTTTCGGCGGTGAAAGTCTCGGACTCGAGCCTGATATCATTCGCCGGAAGGTTGCTGAGACTGCCGCATATTTCGGACTGGAGCAGCTTCTCAGTCACAGAACATCGATGCTTTCGGGCGGACAGCGCCAGCTTCTGAATCTTGCGTCGGTAATGGCAATGAATCCGAGACTTATCATCCTCGATGAGCCGACTGCACAGCTCGACCCGATAGCGGCAGGCGATTTCATCCGGACTCTTTACCGCGTCACACGGGAGCTTGCGGTCACAGTGATCGTTGCGGAGCATCGCTTTGAGGAGCTTCTGCCGCTTGCGGACAAGGTTCTTTTTCTCGAAAACGGAAAGGTGAGAGCGTTCGACACGCCCGAAAATTCGGCGGAGATTCTTGCTCAGAGCGCAAATGTAAGCCCTTCCCTGCCGTCAGGACTCAGGCTTCACAGTCATTTTCACAGGCTGAACGGCAGAAAAGCACCGCTTACGCTCGGCGAGAGCAGAGCTATGCTTGCGGAGTGCTTCAAATCCGATGTAAAATCCTTGGAGCAGACTGCAAAAGCTCCCGGCAATGAAGAAGCGATCCGGCTGAAAAACGTATTTTTCACCTATGACGGCAGCTCGCCCGACGTGGTGTGCGGAGCTTCGCTGACCGTGCAAAAGGGTGAGGTTTTCTCGCTTATCGGCAGCAACGGAAGCGGAAAAAGCACTCTTCTTTCGCTGATGTCGGGAATCGAAAAGCCATACAGGGGAGCCGTTGAGATTTTCAGCAAGTCTCTGAAAAAATACAGAGGCAGCGAGCTGTACTGCGGACTTCTCGGGCTTCTTCCTCAGGATGTGCAAAGCGCGTTCCTGAGAGACAGCGTCGGGGAAGAGCTTCAATTCACTGAGGATAAATCGGTTTACGATTTTACTCCCTTTTATGAAATGCACCCCTACGACCTCAGCGGCGGTCAGCAGCAGCTTCTGGGAATAAAAAAGATGCTGATGAACGAGCCGAAAATCGTTCTCATGGACGAGCCTACAAAGGGACTGGACGGAAGCTGGCGTGATGTGATCGCAGAAATCATTCTGAGTCTCCGTGAAAAGGGATTGACCGTATTCATCGTCACTCACGATATGGAGCTTGCAGCTCAGGTTTCCGACCGCTGCGGAATCTTTTTCGACGGAACTGTCTCGGCAGCCGTCACTCCGCAGGAAATTCTCTCCGACAGCATTTTCTATACCACAAGCGCAGTAAAGACCTCACGGGGAATTTACAGCGGAGTCTGCACAACGGCTCAGCTGCTGGAAATCTGCACGAAGAACGGCTTAAAGGAGGAGTTCAGATGAATTCGCTGATGAAAAAAGCGGTTCTGATCGCCTTGTCTGCCGTACTGGTTATACTCGGAGCTGTTATGCTCGGCGGAAAGCACTACACGTTAGTATCTGTCCTGATAGCGGCGGTCTCATGCATAGGATTTGCTTATGCATTCGAGCGCAGGGAGCTTACCTCACGATATGCGGTGCTTGTGGCGGTAATGACGGCTCTTTCGATCGCAGGAAGATTCATTTTTGCTCCGGTTCCTGCATTCAAGCCTGTGACGGCACTTGTGATCCTCAGCGGAGTATATCTCTCGGCGGAGGGAGGCTTCCTGACGGGAGCCCTGACGGCTCTTATATCGAATATGTACTTCGGTCACGGAGCATGGACTCCGTTTCAGATGCTTGCATGGGGGCTGATCGGTCTTACAGCCGGAGTCCTCTCAAATCAGCTGAAAAAAAACAGACCCCTGCTTCTCCTTTTCGGAGCAATTGCAGGAGCCATGTATTCGTTTGTTATGGATATATGGACGGTCGTATGGTACAGCGGAAGTCCTGAAACCGGACTTTATAAAGCTGCAATACTGTCAGCGATTCCGTTCACGATCATATATGCTGTTTCAAACGTGGTATTTCTGTTTCTTTTCGCCAAGAGCTTCGGACGAAAGCTCAGCCGTGCAGTCACTCTTATTGAGAGATGATACGTTTCAGCTCGGTATAAGCCATGAGGAACGGAGCAATACCCTTCGCATCGTTTTCAACTATCGGTTCACTGAGATAATATTTCTCCGAGCCGTCACGCTGCTGAGCTCCTCCGAGACCTGCAACGAGACAGATATTTTTCAGCACGGGAATATTATCATCTGTGATATTAATATAGTTTTCAGTAACAGCCGACAGCGTTCTTATGCCGTCGGTTTTTGCTTTTTCACCGCAGATCCCGAGCCTGTAAGCCTTCAGCGACGCATACGAGAACAGCAGCGTTCCGCTTGTTTCGGGATAGTTCCCCTCAAGACCGCACTTGGCAGGAAGCTGATACAGCATATCCTCATCGGAGACGCAGTCTGAAAGCGCACCGAGGATTCCTTTAAGAGCGTCACTGCATACGGTATACAATTCAGGTGACTGAGCCTCAGAAAGCTCGCAAAGATCAGCCAGAGCTGCGCTGTACCAGCACATTGCCCTGAGCCAGAATTCTCCTGAACGACCTGTTTCGGAATCAGCCCATAGCATAGAGCGGGTCTCGTCGTAGCCGTGATAATAAAGCCCCGAAGCTGCGTCACGCATTATCAAGACAATGTTTTTAATCTGACGTTTGATATCATCATAGATATCAGAATTTCCGCAGACAGCGGCATACTCCGCCATAAAGGGAAGAGCCATATAAGTTCCGTCCAGCCATATCTGGGATGGATAGATCGCCTTATGGTAGAAATTTCCGCAGCTGAGTCTGGGCTGCTTTACAAGCTGCTCATTATAGATCCATTCAGCGGCGGACAGATATTTTTCGCTGCCTGTTTTTTTGAAAAGATACAGCAGATTCTTTCCGCCGTTGATATTATCGAGGTTATAGCAGAGCGGATCCATTGTCGGAATAGTTCCGCCGCTGCCGAGATAAGAGTCCATGAATTTCACAGTATAGTCCAGCAGACTACTTTCGCCTGTTATTTCATAGAGCATCGTGACAGCCTTGATCATACAGCCGTCTATATAATTCCATTTCACGGGCTTGGAAAAGAGAAAGTTCTCACGATTCCACAGCGGATGAAGAGGGTCGGAGGGCAGTATAAGCTTTTCGATATACAGCCTTGTAATCTGTTCTGTTTTCTGCACATTAATCATCCGGATAGACCTCCCGCAGTAATTCCGTTTACAAATTTTTTCTGAGCAAGAGCAAAAACGGTTATTGACGGGATAAGTCCTATTACCGACATTGCTATAATTTTATTTTGTTCATACCCCTGACCCGTGCTGTCCACTGAGAGACGAAGTGCGAGGGAGAGGGGATATTTTTCTACCGACTGTATGAATATAAGCGGAGTAAGAAAATCATTCATCGTCCACAGGAAGGTGAATACCGATATTGAAATAATTGCCGGACGTATACACGGAGCAAGTACGAATATCAGCGTTTTAACGGTTCCGCAGCCGTCAATTTTGGCAGCTTCATCGAATTCCTTCGGAACTCCCTTGAAGAACTGCACCAGAATGAACACGAACATTCCCTCGCAGGCGAAGAGTGCAGGAACGGTCAGCGGAATATATGTATCGAGGAAATTGAAGCCGGCGAAATTCTGCCACATTGAATATGCTGGCAGGATCGTGACGATCTGAGGCATGAGCATACTTCCGATAAGGAGCGCAAAGAAGAATTTTTTCAGCGGAAAATCAAATCTTGCAAATCCGTATGCGACTGTCACCGAAGAGAGTACGGCAAATATCATTTTCGGAACGATGATCTTGAAGGTATTGAGGAAATAATGTCCCATAGTAAAGGGAGTTACAGTCTGCCAACCGTTCCTGTAGGCTTCAAAGCTGAAGCTGTCGGGCATGAACCAGACGGAGCTGAAAATCTCGCTGTTCGTTTTGAACGACGCTCCGACCAGCCATAAAAGCGGATACAGCATCACTGCTGAAATAAGTATCAGTATTATGTATAAAGGGAGCTTTTTCACTGTGAGTCCTCCCTTAATTTTCGTGTGACTGCGTACATGAACAGAACTATCAGAGCTATAGCTGTGAACATCACCCAGGAAACTGCATTTGCATAGCCGTAGTTCCAGTAGGTGAACATTTCCTCATAGATGAGCATTCCGATAGTATAGGTCTCCTTCATGGGATTTCCGCCTGTTATCATGTACGGCGCATTGAACTCCTGAAGAGCTGAAATCGTTTGCAGAATCAGATTCACGAAGATCACATTTTTCAGCAAAGGAAGTGTGATTTTAAAGAATGAACGAATCCTGCCGCAGCCGTCGATGGAGGCAGCGTCATAGTAGTCTTTCGGAATATCCCTCAGGGCGGCAAGAAAGATCACCATAGTCGAGCCGAACTCCCAGAGCCTGAGCAGAATAATGATAGAGAGCGCAGTGCCTGCCTCGCCGTACCAGCTGACGGGAGAAAGTCCGATAAGCTCCAGAAACTGATTGACGAGTCCGTCCGCAGTGAACAGGTACTGCCACATAATTACAACTGAGAGGTTTGCTCCGAGGATGGAGGGAATATAAAAAGCCGTGCGGAATATTCCTATTCCCTTGATCTCAAGATTCAGCAGCAGAGCTGTCAGGAGCGAGACTATCAGCTTCAGCGGAACAAGTACTGCGGCATATCTGATAGTAACGCCGGCTGCCTTTCTCACAGAGGAGTCCTGAAAAAGCCGTGTATAGTTTTCGAGTGAGAAGCTTCCGTCGGCAGCCGCCAGACCGTTGATGAACGAGCTGATAAAGGGATACAAGGTGAATATCACAAATCCGATGATAAATGGTGTTATCAGAAGCAGTCCGGTGAACCTGCTTACGCCCACCGGATTATTGTAAAGTCGTTTGTTTTTAAGGTTCATTATTTAAAAGTCTCCAGATAAGCGGTAATGGAATCATACATCTCCTGTGCAGCCTCTGAGGTATCAGCCGCGCTGTACGAGACCTTTTCGATAGCAGTATTATAGAATTCCTTCATTCTCGGAAGCTCCATATACGGGCTGATAGTTACCGTATCCAGTTCATCCAGCATTACGGTGCTTTCATAGGATAGTCCCGTCAGCATTCCCGACTGATTCAGATGGTCGAAGGCGTACTGAGAAGCCGGGATCCCTCTTGAAGTACCGAGAATTTCAGCGCACTCGGCATTATTCAGGAGAAAATCCATAAATGCGGCAGTTTCGTCGGGATATTCCGTATCGCTGCTTATAGCGTAGAGGAGCGACGGCTTTATCAGCCAGCCCTTTGAGTTGCCGCTGCCGTCGGATAGGAACGGTCCGCTTTCCAGAACTCCGCTGTCGAGTACGGATTCATACTTACCGATCGCACTGCCCCACTCGAGGACTCCTGCCACATTGCCGTTGATGAATTCCGAGGACTGATAAAGCGCAGCGTTTCCGTCCTCATCGGTACGGGTCTGGACGTTTCGGATAACGTGGTTTTCCTCAAGGGATTTATAAAAATCGAGCGCCATTTTTATGTCGTCAGCCGTGAAGCCAAGCCTGCCGTCCATGGTGATGAATTGCCTGCCCGTGGTTTGCTGTATGTAGACAACCGAGAGATACCAGGCTGTTCCGCCCGACTGGATATCGAGGTCGAGAGGATAAAGCCCCTTGCTTCCGAAGGTATTTCCGAGCGCCAGAAGCTCCTCCCATGTCCGGGGATAGGAAGCGCCTACCTCTTCATAAACTTCTGAATTATAGAACAGACCTCTTCCGCTCATAGAAACAGTGACGGCATTAAGATGACCGTTTACCTCGCCGAACGAGAGTGTTTCCGCATCATAGCCGGACAGATCAAGAGTGTCATGAAGCTTATTCAGGTCATAGAAGCCCTCGCCGTCGGGTGAGAGATTGATCAGCCAGTCGTAATTGATCTGCATGAGGTCGGGTGCCGTATTGCCGCTGATCTGAGCGTTTATCTTTTCAGTCCAGCCGTCCCAGCCGCCGTATTCGGCTTTGACAGTAATATCAGGGTGCAGCTCATTCCAGAGCTCTATAGCTTCAAGAGTAGCTTCATGGCGGTCATCGCCGCCCCACCATGAGAAACGGATGGTACACTTGTCAAGAGAGCCGTCAGGCTCGGTCCGGGTTCTGGTATTCGCACCGTTATCGCTTCCGCAGGCTGAGAGCATGAACGCACAGCAGCAAGCCGCAGTTTTCAGATATTTTATTTTCAATGTTCTCAGCCTCCGTTCTTGGTTATACATCTATTATACAGTATTTCTTCATGAAAATCAAGGAAAATGTCATAATTAAACAAAAGTCCGCAAATACATGCGGACTTTTCTTAATCATACGATATGAGGGCAGCCGATCACACATTAAATCTGAACAGAACGATATCTCCGTCCTGCATAACGTACTCCTTGCCCTCGAGACGGACGAGTCCCTTTTCCTTTGCAGCAGCCATAGTACCGCACTCCATGAGGTCGTCAAAGGAGATCACCTCGGCACGAATGAAGCCCTTTTCAAAGTCAGTGTGGATTTTTCCGGCAGCCTGAGGAGCTTTAGTTCCCTTCTTGATAGTCCATGCACGAACCTCGGGCTTTCCTGCTGTGAGATATGATATAAGACCGAGCAGTGAGTAGCCCTCCTTGATGATTCTGTTGAGACCCGAAACCTCGAGACCAAGCTCGCTGAGGAACATCTCCTTATCCTCGTCGCCCATGTCGGAGATCTCCGCTTCGATCTGAGCGCAGATGGGAAGAACAGCTGAGTGCTCTTCAGCAGCTATTTCACAGACCTTTTTATAGTTCTCGTTTGTATCAATGTTATTTGTGAAGTCGTCCTCGCTGAGATTTGCCGCATAGATGACCGGCTTAGCTGAGAGCAGAGGAGTTGATTTGAGAAGCTCTCTTTCATCGTCGGTGAAGTCGAAGCCTCTTGCGGACTTTCCGTTTTCGAGATGAGACTTCAGACGCTCAAGGAAGTCAATCTCAGCAAGATATTTCTTATCTCCCTTAGCAGCCTTCTTAGCGCGGTCGATTCGTCTGTCGATCATTTCGATATCGGAGAAGATCAGCTCGAGATTGATAGTTTCGATGTCTCTTGCAGGATTGATATTTCCGTCAACGTGGATAATATTGGTATCCTCGAAGCATCTTACAACGTGAACGATAGCGTCAACCTCTCTGATATCGGCAAGGAACTTGTTTCCGAGACCCTCGCCCTTGGAAGCTCCCTTAACAAGACCTGCGATATCCACGAATTCCAGTGTAGCAGGGGTAAACTTATCAGGCTCGTACATTTTTGCGAGTGCGTCGAGTCTCTCGTCGGGAACGGAAACGATACCAACATTCTTTTCGATAGTGCAGAACGGATAGTTTGCAGATTCTGCACCTGCGTTAGTGAGTGCGTTAAAAAGTGTGCTTTTGCCGACATTCGGCAGTCCAACCATACCAAGCTTCATTGTTTAAACAGTACCTTTCTTAATTAGAATTAATTTTATGCATAGAATTAATTACTGCTGTAAGTAACTCTTTTTTCATTGACAATTGAATTCACAGCCGAGCCCTGAATCTGCAGGTCTCCGTTCTGCGTGCCTATATCCATCGGAGTGGCGGCAAGCATATTGAGATTCACCTTAGAGTCGATGATAGTGACATTTCCCGAACCGAAAACATCACCGATTCCGGCAGCCTCATCGCCCTCGGAATCAATGGTAATCTCGGCGTCGTTGATTCTCGTATTGATTCTGCCGTTGACAGCTCCGATACAGGCGTTTTTAGCCGAGCGCATTTTCATATTGATCTTGCCTTTTTGGATGATAATGCTTCCCTCTCCATCCTCGAGCGAGCCGATTCCTACAGCCTGAGCGCCCGAGCACAGCATATTTATATCAGCGGAGGATGTCACAGAGGCGATGCCGACCCTGCTTCCGATACCGGTAACCTTGATTCCCGAAACAGTCAGATCGAGCTTGCATGCCTCCTCGATATTGATCAAAGCGTCGCCGTTGAAGCTTCCAACGGCAAGACCGTTCTGGGAGTACATATAAATCCTGATATCACCAGAGAGCAGCCTGATTTCGGAGTCATCGTCGTTATATCCGCCGCCGATACAGAGCGTATCCTCGCAGTTGCTGATGATCTCGAGAGTTCCGAGCATGTTGACAGTTATATCGCCGTAGCCGTGCTCGAAGTCATTTCCGATACCGATTCCGGTGGACGAATAGCAGTCTATGGTGAGATTTCCGTTTCCGGTGATCTCGATCTGAGAGCCCATAGGAACGTAGATTCCCGAATAATTGAGCTTGTTGTTTTTCTTTATATTGAGTACAAGACGGGCATACTCTCCGACGGCAATGGTAGGCTTGCTGTTGCCGCTGATGATATTGACGTTCTTGAGAGTCAGCTCGCAGCTGTGGTTGTCCATAACAGAGATGTTCATCTTAACCGGCTTGTCGGGATCTCCGGTAATAGTGAGCTTGCTCTGATAGATGTGGATGTCTGTATATTTTTCAAGAGCAAGCTTGAGGAGGTCGATTTCCGAATCATTTCTGGCAGCATAGATTTTCTTAGCCCCGCTCGGACGGGACTCAAGGTTAGTTCTGATAATTTCGTCCTTGACCTCGGATGAGATGCTGTTAAGGAAGAGCGGCTTCGGCTTGGAGGTGTAATAGCCCTGAATGAGGTCGATTCCGAGCCGGATAACCGTTTTCATTTCCTGTTTGGTTTCAACGCCCTCGGCGAGGGACATGATCTGATTTTCACGGCAGAACTCGATTACCGAGGTCACGAGCTGCTGCTTTTTGAGATCATTATGGATATCGCTGATGAGAGAACGGTCAATTTTTATGTAATCGGGCGAATAGTTCAGAAGATTCGCACTGTTGGAATATCCTGTACCGTAATCGTCGATAGCAAGCTCGGCGTGCACAAATCTGCATCTGCTTCTCAGCTTTTCGATATTCTGGTGAGTAGTGGTGCTCTGCTCGGCAATCTCGATAACGACCTTTTCGAGAAGCTCTCCATAGGTAATGTAAAGCTCGTTGAAATCGTCGTCGGTGAGGAGATTTCCCGGCATACAGTTCAGAAACAGCTTGCGGTTTCCAAAAACCTGCTGATTGTCACTGATGAGCTTCAGCGTATTGAAGAGCGTCATTTTTTCGATGGCATAAAGATTATTCTGACTTTCAGCGATCTTCAGTATCTGAGACGTCGGCATTTTGATATCTCCGGCAGGACGCATCAGTGCTTCATAGGCAACGATCTCTCCCGTCTGAGCCTCGACGATAGGCTGGAGATAATATGTAACAAGATTCTCCTGAACGATTCTGGTGAAGATCTGAGCGTTCTTATATGAATCCTTTTCACGGATATAGTTCTCCTCTGAGAACCAGTTTATAACATGACGGCGGTCAGTTCTCGCCTCATAGAGAGCGAACTCCGAGTAATTGACAAGCATATTGAAGTCCGCTGCCTCGTCCGGATAGCTGGAGCAGCCGATGGAAAGGCTGAGCGAGCTTTTGTCGGAAATATCAATAATCTCACCGAAATCATCGGTCATAACGCAGCTCTGAACAGCCGCGTCCATGCTGTTGAGGAGATTATAAACGGTCATCTTGTCGCAGTCATAGAAGAACACGCAGATCTCGTAATTTGACTTTGAGCTGATGATAACGTTCTCGGAAGCAAAGCTTTTGAGAGTCTCGGCAACCGAAGTAATGCAGTTATTCGTATTGTCAACAGTAAGGAAGGTTCCCAGCTTGTCAATGCCGTTGATGTAGAGAGTTGCAAGGAAGCATTTCTGCACCTCGGGCATGAGCTTTTTTACTTTCTGAGAGAACGAAGGGTATGAAAGCAGACGAGTAATCGGGTCATATTCGACAAAGCTGCTTTTCCGGTCGGTTTCTTCAAGCTGACGGGTGTAGTCCTGAACAAATCCGAGCCATTCCTCACTGCTCTCAAATATATTCATCTTAATATATTTTGTGGAGTTGTTAGTAGTAAATTTATAAATATGCTTTTGCCCCTCGACGGGATTCTTGGAAATCTTTTCAAGAAGATTGAAGAATTCATACTCATTGATCTTCTCACGGGAACATGAAAGCATACGGCAGGCAGCCGGATCAAGATAAGCTGATTTCTCCTTGGCAATATACATGAAAGCACCGATATTACCCATAAACTGCTGAAAAAGCTTCCAGTCGTGACTGAGATATGGAGGGTTCTGGTCGAAGTTAAAGATGCTCATAAAAGCTCCGTTTACCGCAGTCATCCGAGGGAAAGCTGCTGAGTCTGCGGTTTCTGCATTTCCGGCATGCAGTCTGCCGTGATCTATAATTATATTTATTTCATTATATATCAAAACAACATTTTTGTCAACAACGCAGCACGCCTTCGCCATAGAAAACATATTTCATATTCAGACGGCAGATATGCATATTCTGTACAGCAGCTTCTTATCTTTCTGTACGCCCGCTGAACATCCGCACTTCGCTTTACAGGCAGACGGTAATTCAGCGCTCTGCGGAAATCCCACAAATTACTCTTGAAATTGTAAACGATTTGTGCTAGAATATATAATATAGGGATTAACAATTCATTTTTAAGAAAGGGGGGCTTTTTTTGGAATTGACATGGGCTATTCTGTTTGTAGTATTTGTGATCGCTGAATTCACAACTGTACAGCTGATTTCCATATGGTTTGCATTCGGTTCGCTTGCCGCTCTGCTGTGTACTCATTTTCTCGGCTTATCCGTTCCGGGTCAGGTGGCTGTATTTCTGATCGTCTCAGCAATACTGCTGGCTGTTACATTCCCCATTGTGAGAAAACGTCTCAACACTTCACGGGTGCCGACAAACAATGACCTTGATATCGGAAAAAATGCAACTGTAATCGAGGAAATCAACCATGACAAGGGTACCGGAAGAGTTACTTTAAACGGGGTTGACTGGAGTGCTGTTCCGGAGAACAAAACCGCAGTTATCTCAGCCGGCAGCATTGTCGTCGTGAAGGAAGTTCAGGGCGCAAAGCTTATCGTTGCTCTTAAAGATAAGAGCATGGATAAAACAGCTATGTAATCACACTCAACATCTTATTTTCAGGAGGTATTCTAATGGAATTCACAAGCTTTATTATTCCCGCAATTATAATTTTACTTTTCATTCTCATTATATCGTGCATCAAGATCGTTCCCCAGGCACACGTTTACGTTATCGAGCGTCTCGGTACTTTCCACGCTGAGTGGCAGACAGGTATTCACTTTATGATACCTTTCATCGACAAGGTTGCCGGAAAGGTTTCCCTCAAGGAAAAGGTCGTTGACTTCAAGCCGCAGCCTGTTATCACAAAGGATAACGTTACTATGCAGATCGATACAGTTGTATTCTATCAGGTAACAAATGCTAAGCAGTACATCTACGGAGTTGAAAGACCTCTCGCAGCTATCGAGAATCTTTCCGCTACAACTCTCCGTAATATTATCGGTGAGATGGAGCTCGACGCTACGCTTACTTCAAGAGATATCATCAACACAAAGATTACCGCTATCCTCGACCAGGCTACTGACCGCTGGGGTATCAAGGTAAATCGTGTGGAGCTTAAAAATATTCTCCCGCCGAGAGAAATTCAGGACGCTATGGAAAAGCAGATGAAGGCTGAACGTGAGCGCCGTGAGAAGATCCTTCAGGCTGAGGGTGACAAGAAATCTCAGGTACTTGTAGCTGAGGGTGAAAAGGAATCCCAGATTCTCCGTGCTCAGGCTAAGAAGGAAGCTCAGATCCTCGCTGCTGAGGCTGAAAAGCAGGCTATGATCCTCAAGGCTGACGCTGTAAGAGAAAAGAAGATCCTCGAGGCTACCGGTGAAGCTCAGGCTATCGAGCTTGTTCAGCAGGCTAAGGCTGACGCTCTTGCAAAGCTCAATGCGGTAAATCCGAACGAAAAGGTTCTCAAGTACAAGGCGATAGAGGCATTCCCGAGAATTGCCGACGGAAAGGCTACAAAAATCATCATTCCCAGCGAAATGCAGGGAATCGCAGGTCTTGCAGCAGGTCTCCAGAGCATTGTTGAAAAGGATGAAACTCCGGAGCAGTAATTTGTCGGATGAGAAAATATTAGATAAAAAGAACGAGATTATCTCGTTCTTTTTTGTGTTTAATGACGAAATTTATCAAAACCGCTCAAAATGAGAAAAACTTGATTTTTTCCTATTGCAATTAAAAATATGTTGGTGTATAATAATAATGCAATGCAACATAGTTTTTACAATAAATCATAACTTTTATGTTTTTTCATTTTATTTGCATTGATTTTGCACAAATCGCAACCTGATTTTTCTTACTCCATTGTGAAATTCGACGTTGAGTCACCAAAATTTTTCCGCCTTGTTTTTTTGCGGCTTTCACTTTCTTCAATACCACAGATAAATAGATAACATAATTAAAAAACAGAATGCTGATAAATATAGACAGATAAATTCAGCTAACAAATACAAAGAACAAAATTAAGGCGGTAAAAATATGGTTTTCTCAAGACTCTTCTTTCTGTATCTCTTTCTGCCCATTTGCATTTTCCTTTATGCAGGTGCCGGCAGTATTAAAAATAAAAATACGGTGTTGGTTATTTTCTCACTGATTTTTTACGCCTGGGGCGAGCCGGTTTACGTTTTTCTGATGCTCATCAGCGCATTCGTTAACTATCTTGCCGGCTTGTTGATCGACAGATTCAGAGGCGAAAAACTCGACAGCATTGCTGCGTTTGCTGCGGTTTTTTATAATCTCCTCATGCTCGGAATCTTCAAGTACAGCGGCTTTATCGTGGAAAATATCAACACCCTTTTTTCTGCCGAAATTCCGGTGCCCGACATCAGACTGCCGATCGGTATCAGCTTCTATACGTTCCAGACGATTTCCTATATCATCGACTGTCACTGGGAAAATGTCAAAACTCAGAAAAGCTTCAAGAACTTCCTGCTTTATCTGGCATTGTTTCCTCAGCTTGTGGCTGGTCCGATCGTCAGATACAGCACTATCGAAAGCGAGATCGAGGACAGAAAAACTACTGTGAAAGACGTTGCATACGGCGTCAACCGTCTTATAGTCGGACTCTCAAAAAAGGTGCTTCTCGCAAACCAGCTCAGCATTATTGCCGACGAAATGCTCGGCGGTATAGATAATGCCTCCGTTTTCGGAGCATGGTATGGCGCTGCCGCTTACGCTCTCCAGATTTTCTTCGACTTCTCGGGTTACTCCGATATCGCTATCGGTCTCGGACGGATATTCGGATTCCACTTTGACGAAAACTTCAGACATCCCTTTATCTGCAAGGATATCACCGAATTCTGGCAGAGATGGCATATCTCGCTCAGCACCTTCTTCCGTGACTATCTTCTCTATGTCCCGATTTTCGGCAAAAGAAGAAAATACGGCGGACTCTTCCTCGTATGGCTCTGCACCGGTATATGGCACGGCGCAAGCTGGAACTACATCATCTGGGGAATTTACTACGGACTCTTTGTTTTCATGGAAATGAAAATCGGAAAGAAAAATATGAAGAAAGTTCCCATCGTTATCCGCCACATCTACAGCAAAATCGTGATCCTTATCGGCTTCGGCATCTTCTATTTCGAGGACTTCGGAAAGCTCGGTACTTTCTTTAAGACTATCTTCGGATTCGGCGGAAACGGCTTGATCCGCCTTACTGAGCAGATCTCCGTTGTCAATAATATGTATCTGCTTATTGCCGCTGTGATCTGCTGCTTCCCGATAGCTTCCATAATCAGGAAATATACCGAAAAATCTTTCCCTGCAAGAACCGCAGTTTCGGTTGCTTCAGCATTAGGATGCGCTGCGCTTCTGATTTTCAGCAGCATTATGCTCGTAGACGCCACTACAAATCCTTTCCTTTATTTCAGATTCTAACCAGCGGAGGAGCTGTCCCGTTATGCCCGATTTCAACAACGAAAACAATATAGATATCGAAATTCCTAAGAATCCCAAGCGCAGAATGTCCAAAAGACGTAAAGAGCTTCTTGTCTCTCACTATGTAGCTGCTGCAAATATCGTGCTCATCGCTCTTATTTTCATCGCAGGATTCATCTATCTCACTTTCCTTGACAGGGAAACTGTCTCCAACGAGGAGAACCGTAATCTTGCAAAGCTGCCGAAATTTACGCTGTCGTCCTATTTCAGCGGAGAGTTCACAGAGGGTCTCGCTGACTATTACGATGATACCGTTCCCAACAGAAGCGAGATAAAGAAGTTCATCGCTTCAAGCCTCCTGCCGCTCAAGGGCAGACAGTACGGCGAGGACGAAATTACCATTTACGGTTCCGGCTTCGAGAATAATAATGACTCTGAGGAGCCTGAGACTCCTGTGACAGAGCCTCCGACAACTGAGCCGGTTACCGATGAGCCTGCTGTTACCTCGCAGCCTGAGAGTACTACTTCGGCTGCTGTTTCAACTGCTGCAGTCACCACCACGACCGTTACAACTCTCCCCGACAACAATAACGCTGCCGCTGACGGCGAAATCGCAAACAATATCGTTGTCGCCAATAACAGAGGTCTTATGCTCTTCGGCGGAAGCAAATCAAACGGTCTTGAATACGCTTCCTTCGTAAACGCTTATAAGGAAGCTCTCGGAGACAGCGTGAATGTTTATTCCATGGTCTGCCCGACCGCTGTTTCGTACTATATGCCTGAGAATTTCCTCGACCTCACTTCCAGTGAAAAGGATAATATCGACAACATCAACTCAGCTCTTGTCAATGTCACTCCTGTAAACGCTTATGACGCTCTGCTTCTCCATAAGAATGAGAACATCTATGCCCGCACCGACCACCACTGGCAGGCGCTCGGCGCTTATTATGCTGCACAGGAATTCGCCAAGACCGCCGATGTTCCCTTTGCGGAGCTTTCGGAATATGAAGAGGTTTCCCTCCCGGGATATGTCGGAACTCTCTACGGCTACACCAAGAGCGCTGCTCTTATTGATAATCCTGAGGACTTCGTGTACTATATTCCCAAGACAGACACCGTAACTACAAGATACTCAACCACCTTCACCGAGCCGAGAGGAGACTCACTCCTGCTTGACCCGGGTCCGATGTCGAACTCGAACTACTACATGGTTTTCGGCGGAGACGGACAGATCACTCATGTTGCCACTGAATGCAAAAACGGCAGAACTCTCGTTATTTTCAAGGACAGCTACGGAAATGCTCTGCTTCCCGCACTGACAAGCTCCTTTGAGAATATCTACCTCTGCGACGTAAGATACTTCGACCTCAATGCAGTTTCATTCATTCAGCAGGTCGGGGCTACAGACCTCCTTTTTGCAATGAATACGTTCTCTGCAACCGGTCAGAATCACGAATTCATTGAAGCTAACAGAACCAAATAATCCCGCAAGGAGACTCCCATGAAAGAACTCTGTTACCCGTTCAACGGAAAATATATACGCAAAAACCGCAAAAAGCTCAGAAAGCTTCTGCTCTCCGACGGCTCTCAGCGAATCAGAAAAAAAATCGCTGTTCTGGGCGGCTCTACCGCAAACGATGTCGTTTCGGCGCTTGAGCTGTTCCTGCTGAACTTCGGCATTGAGCCTGAGTTCTATATCTCAGAGTACAACAAATTCTACGAGGACGCTGTTTTCGGCTCGCCTGAGCTTGACAGCTTCTCGCCCGATATCATCTATATCCACACAACTTCAAGAAATATCACTATGTTTCCCGATAACACCTCTGAATCCCCCGAACAGCTTCAGGAGCGTCTGGACGCTCAGTTCGACTATTTCAAGCAGGTCTGGATAAGCCTTATGCAGAAATTCTCATGTCCGATTATTCAGAACAACTTCGAGCTTCCCCTCTGCCGTCATTCGGGAAGCTACGACGGCTGGGGATATTACGGAAAATCCGCATTTATCAGCCGTCTGAATGTCATGATGTCCGACTATGCACGAAAAAACAACGGCTTCTACATCAATGATATCAACTATCTCTCGGCTGTCTGCGGACTGGAGAAATGGCATGACTCCGAGGCTTGGTATCTCTACAAGTATGCCATGAGCCTTGATGTTGTTCCCGACCTCGCCTACAGTATCGCCTGCATTGTCAAGTCGGTCTACGGCAAAAACAAAAAGGTCATCGACCTCGACCTCGACAACACGCTCTGGGGCGGAGTTATCGGCGACGACGGTCAGGAAGGTATCGAAATCGGTCAGGAAACTCCTATCGGTCAGTCCTACAGCGAGTTTCAGAGCTTCATCAGGGAGTATAAGAACTACGGAGTTCTTCTTGCTGTCTGCTCCAAAAATGAGGAGGAAAACGCTCTGCTTGGTCTGAACCATCCGGAAACAGTTCTCAAGCCGTCGGATTTCGTGAGCATTAAGGCTAACTGGGACAGCAAGGACAGAAATATCGAGCAGTCGGCTGCGGAGCTTAATCTTCTCCCCGAGAGCTTTGTTTTCGTGGACGACAATCCTGCCGAGTGCGCTATTGTGGAATCACAGCTCCCTGCGGTTTCAGTTGTGAATCTCACATCTGTCGGAGATGCAATGTACAGACTCAGCCGAAGTGGCTTCTTTGAGATTACTTCAATCTCTGCCGACGACCTCAGACGAAACGAGATGTATGCCGCAAATGTTCAGCGTGCGGCTCAGCAGAAAAGCTTCGGAAATTATCAGGAGTATCTCCTCAGCCTTGACATGAATGCTGTTATCGAGGATTTCAGACCCGTTTATCTCCAGCGCATTACTCAGCTGACAAATAAGAGCAATCAGTTCAACCTGACTACAAAACGCTATTCCGACAAGGATATGGAGACGGTCTGCGCCAGTTCGGAGCATATCAGGCTTTATGGCAGACTCGAGGATAAATTCGGCGACAACGGTATTGTTTCCGTTGTTATCGGACGATGTGAGGAGGAAACACTCCACATCGAGCTGTGGCTTATGAGCTGCCGTGTGCTGAAGCGTGACATGGAGCTTGCTATGCTGGACGAGCTTGTCCTGCAGTGCAGACAGCGTGGGATCTCAAGAATTATCGGTTACTATTACAAAACTCCCAAAAATAACATGGTCGCTGAGCTTTATGGCTCGTTCGGATTTGAGCTTTGTGAAAAATCCGACAATGGCGACTCAGTGTGGAGTCTCGATATTTCCTCATACGAAAAGAAAAACAACGTAATCAGAGTAAACAGAGAAAGTGAGAAGAATTATGAATAAGAATGATATTATGAAAAGACTGACAGCGGTTTTCAGAGACGTTTTTGACGACGATTCCATTGTTATCAGCAATGCAACAACCTCCGCAGATATCGACGACTGGGATAGCATTGAGCATATCAATCTCGTCGGAGCTGTCGAGGACGAGTTCGGTCTGCGCTTCAAAATGAAAGAGGTTTCGGGCATGAAGAATGTCGGCGAAATGATCGATATTATCTGCGAGAGAGGAAGCAGATAGAAATTTCTGTCGGATTTTTGTAGGGGACGGCGTCCTCGACGTCCCAATAATTAATTGGCAGCGGGGCGTCGAGGACGCCGCCCCCTACACCTATACATTTTCATCAGGCAAATTGATTTCCGTTGGATTTTTGCTCCAAGGGCTTGTAATTTTTCTGTAACCATGTTATAATAGAAGCAATACCGACAATTGTGCGGTAAAGAGAAATACAGAACAATAAGGAGAGAGACCGTTGTCTCTGCAAATAAATATGGAAAACAAAAAATTTAACGATAATGCCTCCGGTGATATCATTGCCGGACGCAATCCTGTTATAGAAGCTCTCAAATCGGGAGCAAGACTCGACACAATTTATATCGACGGCAATGGCGGAAGTCTCAGCGTAATCCGCAGGCTCGCCAAGGAAAAAGGCATAGTTGTCAAGGACGCTCAGGATAAAAAGCTCACTCAGCTCGCTGACGGAGCTTCACATCAGGGCGTCGTGGCTGTCGGTGCGTGCGGAGAATATGTCTCCGTCGAGGATATCCTTGCAGTTTCCGCAGAAAAGGGAACAAAGCCGTTCATTATCATCTGCGATGAAATTGAGGACCCACATAATCTCGGCGCTATTATCCGTACTGCCGAGACTGCCGGTGCGGACGGAGTTATCATCCCCAAAAGAAGAAGCGCCTCGCTGAATTCCACCGTTTACAAGACCTCTGCCGGAGCTGCAAGCTATGTTCCCGTTGCGAGAGTCTCAAACCTTGCCTCCTGCATTGATATGCTCAAGGAGAACGGCGTGTGGATCTACGGTACTGACGCTTCAGGCTCAGACTACTGCGATACCGACCTCACAGGCAGTATGGCTCTTGTCATAGGCTCGGAGGGCTTCGGAATCAGCAAGCTTATCCAGAAAAAATGCGACTTCATGATAAAGCTCCCTATGATGGGCAAAATCACTTCCCTTAATGCTTCGGTTGCCGCTGGAATTTTCATGTACGAAACAGTTCGGCAGCGCAGAGCCTCTTCCCGATAAGGAGTGTAGAATATGTCAGATCAGAAAATGTCTCTCGAGGATATTCTGAATGAGTATTCTCCCGAATCAAAGGCGGCAAGGTCTGTGCGCGACGGCAGACTCGAAACGGAAAAGCTCCTGAACTCTGCCGACAAGCTAAGCGGCAAGGCCGCTGAAACTATTACCGACGGCGGCGACGACGGCGTCAAGACCCTCAGAAAGCACTCCAGAACAGGAAGCGAGGGAATGCTGAGACGTCCTAATCCTGCCGACGACGTTAAGCCTGCCGACCTGGCAAGAAATAAGGTTTCCTTCGTCAATTCGGACGCTATGAATAAAATCCGCACTTCCAAAAGACAAAAGGGCTACGACAGCGCAGCTGTCAAAACTTCTGTCGATATGGATAATGCTCCGAAAATCAGACGTATGTCGGATTCGACCCGTGCTAAGGAAGTCGAAAGCATCAAAAAAAATAAAAAGAGACGGCGTAAGGACAGTCTCAGCTTTACATATGAAAAAGAACGCCCGGACGGTGAGTATGTATATACTCCCCCTAAAATGAAAAAGAAAAAGCGTTCTCGCTCTGTTGCCGAGGAGGCCAACAGCCCCGAAAACAGAAAGCTGATCACCGATATTGTTCCGTCTCCGGCTGCGGTCGAGGCTGCAAGACCCGTGACTCCTGCGCCGAGAGCTGAGATGACAAGTATCAATCTCAGCGAGACCCCCGATTACGACGCAAGTGCGCTCGACGTGCATATCACTCAGGAGACTGACGAGTATATTTCGGCTAAATCAAAGAAAAAGCGTACAAAACGAATCGTCGATTTCAATTATTACGGCGATGTCGAGGATGTCGGACGTGATATATATGAGCTGAAAAGCATCATCTCGGTGAGAGTCGTGATTCTCGCAATGACCGCTTTTCTCAGCCTGTATATGACCATAGCAAATCAGTTCGGCTATCCGATTATCGACCTCCTGAGCAAGTCGAATACAACTGTCTATCTCATTATTCATCTGCTGCTGGGTCTGATTTCCGTTATCGCTTCATTCGCTGTGATCACAAACGGTCTGAAAAAATTCTTTCAGTTCAGAGCAGACAGTGACTCTATGTCGGCGATAACTGCGATCTTCTGCATGATCGCCATTATTCCTGCGTTTTTCGCTCAGGATATGATAAAAGCCGATACTATCCACATTTACATGCCCGTTGGAATACTTTCGCTGCTTATAAATTCTTTCGGAAAGCTCCTCATTATAAAGAGAGCGGCACGAAACTTTAAGTTCATATCGAAGGATTCCGAACGCTACGGCGTTACCTACGTCCGTGACGAGGAGCGTGCTGAGGTTCTTACAAGAGGTACGCTGGGTGACTTCCCTATCCTCGCTTCAATGAGAAAGACCGACTTCCTTACCGATTTTCTCAGATATTCCTATTCCTCGGATATGACCGACAGCTACTGCCATAAGGCTGCTCCGCTGTGCCTGATATTCTCGGTCATTATTGCGGTATTTATTACCTTCGTCAAGATGGGAAGCCTGCTTCAGGCGGATTCAGCTGCTTTCTGCTTCTCGATCCTCACAATGCTGCTGAGTGCTGTCTCATGTATCGCTCTTCCGCTTGTATCGAATATCCCCATGAATAACGTTTCCAACACGATAAGCAAAAACAGAGGCGTTATGCTGGGATATCAGAGCGTTGACGACTTCTATGATACAAACTCGATTCTCGTGGGTGCAGATAAGCTCTTCCCCGATGGCTCAGTGAATCTCAGCGGAATCAAGGTTTTCTCCAATATCAAAATCGACGAGGCTCTTCTCGAAGCCGCAAGCCTTACCCATTATGCAGGCAGCATCATGCAGCAGCTCTTCCACGATGTTACAGGCGGTAAGGAGGATATGCTCTATCCTATCGAGAATTTCTCCTATGAGGAATCTATGGGTCTCTGCGGATGGATCAACAACCGCCGTGTTCTCTTCGGAAACCGTGAGCTTATGATAAGCCACAACATCGAGGGAATCCCCACTAAGACCAAAGAGGAGGAACTCACTGAGGCTTCTCAGGAGGCTATTTACCTCTCGATATCAGGCAATCTCGCTGCAATGTTTGTCGTTGACATCCATGCCGATAAGGACGTAAAGCGCTGGATAAAAAGGCTCGATAAGAAGAAGATCCACATCATTATCAAGAGCGTTGATTCCTGCCTTTCTCTTAAAAAGCTGTCGTCGCTGTTCGGTATTCCCGAGGAGATGATGCGTATTCTCCCGAAAAAGCTTCACGACGACTTCGACGCTGAAACTGAACGCTCGGTGCGTCTCAGTGCTTCGATGGCATGCTCGGGAAAATTTACTTCCCTTGCTCAGCTTATTCTCGGTACAAAGGTCGTTCACTCCGCTACGATCATCGGTCTTATTTTCCAGACCGTATCCATCCTGCTCGGCTTCGGACTGAGCATGCTGATGATTCTCTCAAAGGCGTTTGACTACAACTATGTTTCAGCCTCTGCGCTGATAATCTATAATCTCATCTGCACTGCATTCACCTATGTTGCAGTAAATTTAAAAAAGCTTTAAACAGAAAGGGTGCAGATTTTCCTGCACCCTTATGTTATTGAAAGGAGATCAATATGCCAAACCGATATAACAGCGGTTCCGATTCAAATAATCAGTCGAACCGAACAAATCGCTCCAAGCATATCCCTAATACGGATAACGAGCAGACTCAGTATCTCTCTCCGAATTCCGACAACGAAAATACTGCCGAAATCAAAAGGATCCTCAGCTCTGTAGACAGCAGCAGACCTGCCAATAATAATGCCGCTCCCCAGAACCGTCAGCAGTATTATCAGCAGCAGAACTATAATAATAATCAGCCTGTGAACCGTCAGAACAGCGGATATCCACAGCAGAACACTTATCCCCAGCAGCAGTATAATCAGCAGGGTCAGCCTGACGGACAGTACGGATATCCTCAGCAAAATGGATATCCTCAGCAGAATGTCTATCCCAGACAGCAGTACAATCAGCAGGGATATCCTGACGCTCAGCAGCGTCCGCAGAATTACGGCGGTCAGTATATGTCTCAGAATCAGCAAAGACCTCAGCCGAACGGCGGATACTACAATAATAATTCTGCTCAGAACGGCGCTCCTCAGCAGGGCAGACCGCCTCAGCAGCAGATGGTCTACCCTCAGAACCGCCCTCAGAATTATCAGAGAAGTCAGGGAAACGGCGC
>JAFTPG010000059.1 GCA_017463375.1 Ruminococcus sp.
AAAAGGCTGAGATAGAGTACAAGGATATGATACGTTATGTTGATGAAGTACTGAAATTTGAATCTGAAGAATGAGAATCCCTCGCCGATTTT
This sequence comes from Ruminococcus sp., assembly GCA_017463375.1. Taxonomy (GTDB): domain Bacteria; phylum Bacillota; class Clostridia; order Oscillospirales; family Ruminococcaceae; genus Ruminococcus. The sequence goes on from JAFTPG010000059.1 coordinate 93, forward strand.
GGCGAGGGTATTTTGTATCTCATGGGACGCGGTTTGTTTGACGCTTACGTTTGAGCTTGCACAAGGCTTGATTTCTTTCTTTGAATATGATATAATCAATGAAGTAAATAAGAATTTAAAGAGGTAAGACAAATGACTATCCAAATAATTGAACAAAACAACATAGTATGTGCTGTTATAAATAGCGACGAAAAGGTATTTACAGATGCACAGTCTGCGCTCGATGTACTTATGACTGCAAGGTGTGATGCAGACACAAAGAATATCGTAATTGACAAAAAACTAATCGTTGAGGACTTTTTCATCCTCAGCACTGGCCTTGCTGGTGAGATTCTGCAAAAGTACACCAACTATGGTGGACGCATTGCAATTTATGGCAATTTCTCTCGCTATACCAGCAAACCTCTCAAAGATTTTATCTATGAGAGCAACAAGGGCAAGAGTGTGTTTTTTGTTTCCACAAAGGAAGAAGCAATTGAAATGCTGACAAAGTAAATTCCAATTTATAAAAAGCACAAAATGGGGCAGTGCACGGAGTGTTCGGGTTTTTATTTTATCTTTGATATTTTTCTAAAGGAAAAGCCTTGTGTATGCAGTTTGAGCGTACACAAGGCTTGATTTCTTTTCTTGAATATGATATAATAATGAAATAATTCATAATTTGAAAGGCAGATACTATGAGATTGGAAACGAGCAGATTGTTCATTCGCCATTTGAATGAGTCAGATTGGCGGGCGATGAAAAACATATTTATTGATTTTAATAATTCAAAATATGCAGCCTACGATATTCCTCTGCCGACAGAGGATGAAGAAACCCAAGCATTAACAAAAAGATTTGTTGCCAGTAATTTATTCTTTGCGGTTTTTCTGAAAGAATCAAACAATATGATAGGATATGTATGCTTCCATAAAGATGGAGATAAATATGATTTGGGATATTGTTTCCACTCTGCATATCATTTGAATGGTTATGCTTACGAGAGTACAAACACACTTGTCAAATACTTTGCCGATAAATGTGGTGTAACCCATTTCACAGCAGGAACGGCGATTGATAACATCCCCTCCTGCAAATTACTGGAAAAGTTAGGGTTTGTTTGCGTTTCAACAGAAGCAGTATCCTTTGACAATGCTTTTTCATTTCAAGGCGGCAATTTTGTTCTGGATATAAAATAATCAAATTCACATTTATAAACACCGCAAAGCCCACCCTTAAATGAATAAATATATTGAAAGGCTGCACAAACCACTGTGCAGCCTTTTTCTTTTTGGCGTAAACTATGCTGCCAGCAGTACTTATTGTAATAACGATAAGTCTGTTCAGCAGTCATGTGCCGCTTATCAAATGTACTGTTAAGAACTAAATTACACTTTCCCGAACACCGCCGTAACGCACATAAATCCGTCCTTGATCTCCGCAAAAATCTCGCCGTTCATCCTGTGCATAAGCTGGCGGCAGATATAAAGACCCAGACCGCTGCCCTTTTCGTTTTCGGCATTTGCACCACGCCAGAAGCTCTCGAAAATATGCGGCAGATCCGTATCGGGCAAAGCACATCCGCTGTTCATTACAGTTACAAGAATACAGCCGTCCTCCTCGGAAAAATTGATTTCAATGCTCTTGCCATCGCCGTATTTTATAGCATTTTCCACGACATTCTGAATTACCTCAACACTTCGGTCGATATCGCCGTTTATCAGGCAGTCGGTATAGCCGTTCACAGTAAAATCCGTCTTAATCAGCCACAGCTTTTCGGTATAGTAAATGCTGATTTTATTTACAAGCTCGGACAGATAGAACTCGCCGTTGTTTACATCAAGGCTCAGGAAATCCTCTCTTGACGCAGTTATAATTTCCGAAACATAGCTTTCGATCTCATCAGCCTTTGCATTGATGCTTTCCGCAATTTCCAGCTGTTTTCCGGGACTTGTGTAAAGTCCCTTGGACAGCGCCTTTGAATACAGCTTTATCGCTGACAGGGGAGTCTTTATGTCGTGTGAAAGCGACAGCAGAAGCATTTTCTTGTCCTTTTGCAGACCTAATTCACGCTCCTTCTGCTGTTCCATATTTTCACGGAGCATATCCACTCCCCATATAAAACGCCCGAAAAAGCGGTTTTTTGTTTCCTTTACAGGTGCGGTAAGATTGCCCTTTGAAAGCTCATAGGGAACGTCCGAAAGCTGTTCAAACGGCTTCAGGATTTTCAGCCTTATGTAAAGCATAACACCCACGATCATAACCGCCATAGCTCCGATAACAGCATTCACAGTCAGAATCAGCGTTGTTCTGTCCGTACCGCCCTGTGCATTGTAATCAAAGCGGTACAGCTCGCCGCCAATCTCACGGATAACATAGTCGCTGTGGGAGCTGTAAAAATCCTCGCTGAATTCCTCAACGCCCGTCACATATTCGCACGCTGAAAGGTCGGGAGCTGTGCCGTTTTCCATCTCACGGGCAAGCCTTGATATCTCCACGAGATATGGTCTGCCGCTGTCGATGCTGTCCGTCAGCAATATCACGTTTGCAATCATAAATACTGCAATTATCGCCGTGATCACAACCGCAAAGATCCTGTTAAACGCTTTCATATTTATAGCCTACTCCCCATACAGTCTGAATCCTCTGCGGCTTCTTCGGGTCGTCCTCAATTTTCTGACGAAGCCACTTTATATGAACAGTAAGAGTCTGCTGCTCCGAAAAACTGTCGCTGCCCCAGATCTGATTGAAAAGATATTCCTTTGTCAAAGCCTTGCCTTTATTTTCGATAAGAAGCATAAGCAGATCGAATTCCTTTGCGGTCATTTCAAGCTGGACATCATTTTTGTACACCGTGCGGCTTGCCTTGCTGATACGGATATCGTCACAGATAAGCTCGTCAACAGAATATCTCCGCTTGAAAATTCCGCCGATTTTCGCAAGCATAATGTCGATGTCATAGGGCTTTTCGATATAGTCGTCAGCACCCAGCACAAGTCCGTTCAGCTTGTCCTCCTTGTCGGTCTTTGCGCTGACGATGAGGATAGGAGTATTGCTCTCCTCACGGATTTTTCTGCACACCGCAAAGCCGTCAATACCGGGAAGCATTATATCAAGCACAATAAGCCTTGCGCCGTATTTTTCGTACAGCGACAAGGCTTTTTCACCTGTTTCGGCAACCGATACCGTGTAATTATCCGCACGGAGAAAATCACACAGCAGGTCTGCAAGCTCCTTGTTATCTTCAACAATAAGAATATCGGTCATAATATTTCCTTTCAAATAGTGTAGGGGGCGGCGTCCTCGACGCCCCGCAGCCAATTAATTATTGGGACGTCGAGGACGCCGTCCCCTACAGATCGTCATTCTAAAAAGTAAAGTTTAAGTAGTTACAAGTTAGTAGGAGGAACATTGGTCGAACGTATCCGCATCACCAGCCCATTTCCATAAGCCAGTTATTCAGCGCACGCTCACGCTCTCTCAGCTGAGAAGCGTTCTCGAACTTACTTAAATTATACTCTCCTTTGATGTTTCCGTCAACTATGTACATGACTCTTGTGCACTTTGCGGCAACCTTAACATCATGAGTAACAAGCATAATTGTCGTACCGTCATTATTGAGCTTTGCAAGCTCCTCCATAACCTCGTCAGAGGAGGTGCGGTTGAGTGCGCCTGTAGGCTCATCGGCGAAGATCATCTTGGGGTTGTTGATCATACTGCGGCAGATGCACGCACGCTGGAGCTGACCGCCTGAAACCTCGTTGACATCATTGTCGGCAATGTCAATAATGCCCAGCTTACGCATTAAGTCCTGTCCACGCTGTACGGTCTCCCTGCGGGATTCGGTGTTCTTCTTTGATTGTACCGCAGGAAGTATGATGTTGTCAAGCACCGTGAGATTTTTCAGCATGTACATCTGCTGGAAGATGAAGCCCATCTCGTCAAGCCGCAGGTCGGCAAGCTCCTTTTCGCCCATTTTAGCAATATTCTTACCGCAGAACAGAACCTGACCTGCGGTAATGCCGTCCATGCCCGAAACAGTGTAGAGGAGAGTGGATTTACCCGAGCCTGACGGTCCCATAATTGCCACCATTTCGCCCTCGGAAACGGTGAAGTTTACGTTTTTCAGAACATTGTTCTGGCGCTTGTTTACGATATATGTCTTGCAGAGGTCGTTTACTTCTAGAATATTCATAATAGTTTCCTTTCTTATTCAATGTTGGCTGTGTCGGAGGATTTGATTTTTCTTGTGTAAAGCGAGGTCAGGAATGCGCTCGCTGTTGTTGCTGCAAGAACGATAGCAGGGAATACAAGATACAATTCAAACGGATTTATAACATAGTTAACCGCAAGCTCTAATCCCATCATTCTGAATATGGGGTCAATGCAAAGGTGAGTCAGCGGTAATGCACAGATTATGCCGATTATTATTGCTATAACTCCGACAACCGCAAATCTTAATGTGTGGTAAGCGTAGATCTTTCCGTTCCGCATTCCCATCGCCTTCATAAGTGCGATTTCGCCCTGTTCCTTTGCGATAAAGGAACGCTCCATGAGGACGGTTATGAGTGCTGCTAAAACGATTGTGAGTATTGCAACCATTAATTTTACTGAATCAAGAGTGCTGCCTACAGCTGTACAATCCTCGACGAATTCAGCACAGGTGATGATATCTGTAAACTCAGGATAAAGCTCCTTGATTTTTTCGATTCTGCGGCTGATCTCTTCATCGTCGGGGCTGTCGGTAAAAGTAATCTGCGTGTTTACTGCGCCGGACGCCTGAATATAGTTGAAATATTCGTCCTCATGGAATCTGAGTCCGTCACCCATATTGTTCATTGACTGGAAAAAGGCGGTTATAATGAATTCCTGTTCTCCTTCAATAGTTTTTATGGTTACAGTATCGCCGATATCTGCTCCAAGCTTATCAGCTGTGATTCGGGTCATGGCGATCTCGCCGATTGACTGAGGAACTGAGCCAGCCGTGTACTCGTACATATCCATAGTAGTTCCTGTGCCCTGAAATGCGACAGTATCAGTTTTATTTTCACCGCAGGTGACAGAAAAAGTAAACATCATTTCCTGTGCACAGTCTGCTGGCATACCGTTTTCAGAAAGAGTTTCCTCCATATCGTCGAGGAACTCCTCGATATCGTCACGTCCGCCATCCTTCATAAAGCTCATCAGATTATCCTGTCCGCTTATTATAAGGTCGAACCTTGTAAGTCCGAGAGTCGTTACAAGGCTGTCGCTTTTTAGAGTTGTAACAGAGGTCGAAAGTACAAACAGAAGTGAGAGACAGAGGAAGAAGGTAACGGTGATGATACCGTAACGTTTGGGACTGCTGACAACATCGTTGAACGCAAGGAAAGGTGCTGTACCGAGCTTTGATTTGCCGAGGCTCATTATACTCTTTTTGCGGAAGCGCTCGCCCGTCTGACCGTTTCGGATTGCGTCAATGGGAGTCATTTTCTTTACCTTACCCGTACAGCCGTAGCAGAATAAGAGGATTACCGCAATAACAAATACTGCACACAGCATGTTTACAGCGATCGGGTTCTGATTGCCCATAATGATTGACTGTGAGGAAACGCTCATAAGCATTTCTCCGAATGGGAAGCTCAGCGCAAGACCGATTACCGAGCCGATCACGGAAAGTGCCGTATATTTTACAAGATAAAGTCCGCGGATTTTCAGATTGCCGATACCGATTGCCTTCATAACGCCTATTTCACGGAATTCCTCAGACAGTGTAAACGTAATTGTAAAGCGGAGCACTACGAAAGCAATTGCAATGAGCATAAGGCTTACCACAAGGAGAATTCCCACTACGATCATATCAAAAATATAATAGGTTTTGAAATTATCCTTGCTGGCTTTGAAAATAAAGCTGTCAGACAGTTCGGTTATTTCAGAAACCATTTTATCTGTATCCGGAGTGTTTATGTAAATCAGCTCACCGCCGTAGAGACTGTCAATCGTACTGTTTGAAATATAGGCTTCAAAATCCTCAGAATTTATTATAAAACGAGTTACATTTGTCTGATTTGCACCGAAAACCGCATCCTTGAATCCCCCGGCAAAGGTGAATTCACGTTTTACATCCTCAACTTCAAGAGTGATCCTGCTGCCGATTTCAAGTCCGAGATCATCTGCCGTACGGGAGGTCATGTAAAGCTCCCCTTTATTTACAGTTTCAAGAATACTGCCGTCATCAAGGAAATAGTTCATTGAAATTCCGCTGCTGCTCTGAAGCATATTAGTACCTGTGGAAATGCTTGCACTCTCGTCCTCAAAGCTGAAATCCGACGAGGACAGCCATAGCGTTTTCTCTTTTTTATAGCTTTCTACCGACGAAGCTTCATTTATAACTCCGTCGATATCAATGCTGTGTGATTTATTCATAGTCGCCGCAAGATAATCCGGTGCGTCCGCCATTTCCAGATAATCGTCAAGCGCCGTTGTAACGCTTACAATATTGTTCACGCTTGAGGACACGAACATTGTTGCGAGTATAATAAACACCAGCATTATAACGTTCATTGCCTTTTTTCGTTTAAGGTCTTTTTTCAGTATGTTGAGGTACATTTAAATTCTCCTTTCATCGCTGTGATTACATTGTAGCATGGAAGTTATTAAATAATCCTTAAATCCCGGTTGGCAGTCGGACAGCGTAATGCAGAGATTATCTGAGTTTAAAATTGATTTTCTCAAAAAATAGTCATAGGACTATTGACAAAAATTATGTATTCATGTATAATAAAAGAAAGAATTGTAAATTTTGGATTTATATTTGGGAAGGAGGCGTTTACCATCGCCAGAGGAGCAAGAAACCGTCCGACAAAGGAAATGGTAATGCAATTAGTTTCAAAACGGTATATAGAGGACGGATATACCGAAACGGATACCAAACAGATTGCCAGAGAGCTTGGAATCAGCACCGGCAATATCAACTTTCATTATCCCACAAAGGAACATTTACTCACGGAGTCTGTCAAGGAACTCTGCGACTTCCAGTGGAGAATGATCGATATATTGGAGCATGAGGACAAATCTCCGCTGCTTGCACTGTGCATCGAATTTGCAACAATGACTGCGGCTGCGGATGAAAACGAAGCAATCAGGGATGTGTATCTTTCTGCATACCGATACCCTATGCCGCTTGCAGTTATCCGTGAGAACGACGCAAAGAAAACCCAGCAGATATTCTAAGAGTTCAACCCGGGCTGGTCGGATGAGCAGTTCGTCATCATGGAGAACCTGTATTCCGGCATAGAATATGGTACATTCTCCGCTTTGGGCAACGCAGGGCAGAGCCTTGACCTCATCGTTGCGACAGGAATCGACAGCATCATGCGGCTCTACAATGTGCCGGAGAAACTGCGAAACCAGAAGATCGAAAAGATCATTGCAATGGATTACCGAAGTCTGGGGAGGAAGATTCTCGCCGACTTCAAAGATTATATCACTGCTGTCAATTGGCAGGCGGTAGAAACCAAAAGACAGAAAATGCTTGCAAAATTACAAAAAAGCAAATCGAAAAAGTAAAGAATAATATCATCATGATAAGGAGTTAATTTATGAAAAAAGCACATATCATTCTTACAGCAGCATTACTCTCCATGTCCCTGACAGGATGCGGCGCAGCAACAGAGGAAAAAGTAAGCACTTCCAGCAACAGTATAGAAACACAGGCGGAAGTAACTGAGGCAGAAACTGAGAAATCTACCGAAGCGAAAGCAACCGAAGCAGAGACTGAGGAATCCACCGAAGCGGAAGCAACCGAAGCAGAGACTGAGAAACCCACTGAAGCAAAATCAGCTGAAGCAGAGGCTGAGCCGGAAACTGAGAAGCCCACCGAAGCGAAAGCAGCTGAAGCAGAGCCTGAGGAACAGGATGAAGCTGAAGCAGAAATTGAAGAATCCCCTGCGGCAGAGCAGAAAGAGGTGTTCGCACTTAATGGACCGTTGGGACGTTATCAGGGTCCCGGAGAATTCGGTAACGCAAGCTTTGCGGCTTCCTTTGCTAAGGATGACCTTGTTCAGACGGATGACGGAACGCTCTCTCTTACTGTGATGATCTACCGCTATGAGCTTTTCAGCGGAGACGATATCAATGCACTCAAGAAGGGTGATATTATCTGGTGTCTTGGTCAGGAGGTCAAGGTTGATACGGTCGAGACAAGACAAGACGGTGCAGTCATTATCAATGGCGGCATCGAAAACGGCGGACGTATGTTCAAGACGGATGATAATTCAGTATACTTTGAAGCAGGTATGAATGACAGAAAATCCTACTATGAGATCGGCGAAAATACATATACACTTTCTGAGAATTTCGTGTTTACAGACGGCTCCGATTACGGTAATCCTGTAACATACACAGCAGAAGAATTTCTGGCATTAGGAGAGGGCGTCGGATTTATCAATGCAAATACGATCGTTGAAACTACCGACGGCGTGATTACAGCGATCGAAAGAGTATACATTCCGTAAGCTGAGCAATAATAAGGAGGAATTCGTATGAGAAGTAAATTCAAAAGAATGACAGCCTGTTTAGCGGCGGCAGCTATGTCCGGAAGTACGCTGATGAACTTCCCGGACGAGACGTTTGAAATCACACTGCCTGTTTATGCAGCAGATGGAGATGTTCAGATCAACGAAACAAACTTCCCCGACGATGCCTTCCGCAGCTATGTGGATGAGAACTTCGACACGACTGATGATGATATCCTCACCGCTGAGGAAATTGCGGCGGTGACGGAGATCGCTCTTTATAACGACGACGCTGTTATTACTGTTGCCGACCTGACAGGTATCGGATATTTCACAGCGCTGACCACGCTCTACTGCTATCAGAGCCAGCTTACAAGCCTTGATGTGAGTAAGAATACGGCTCTGGAATATCTGTACTGCTTTGAAAATTAGCTTACAAGTCTTGACGTGAGCAATAATAAGGAACTGATACTTCTGGACTGCGACGACAACGGGATTGAAAGCCTTGATCTGAGCAATAATACGGCGCTGACATCGCTGGAATGCTCCGGCAACCAGTTTACAAGTCTTGACCTGAGTAATAATACAGCGCTGACAGAGCTGTACTGCTATGGCAGCAGCTATGAAATTGAACTTATCGGCAGCAAATTCGACCTTTCAACTCTCCCCGGTGAATTTGATGTCGCAAAGGCTTCGGATTGGCATAATGCGGCTATTGAGGGCAGCATTCTTACAGTTTCCGACCCGACTGTCGATGTGACCTACACCTATGATCTCGGCAACGGCAGCACGGAGCTTTTTACGCTTGAACCCGTTTCCTGTACGCTGACTGAGGAAATGGTTCAGGAGATCGAGGAACAGATCTATACAGGTTCTGAAATCGAGCCGGATGTTGAAGTGTTCTGCAATGACTATACACTTGCATACGGCTTTAACTACACCGTTTCCTACGATAACAATGTTAACGCAGGTACTGCTTCTGCGACGATTACCGGAAAAGGTATGTTCAATGGCGAAGTGACTGTGGACTTTACGATTGAAAAGGCAGAACCCGAAGTGACGCCCGTCATTCCCGAAGGCGAATACACAGAGGGCGGCGAACTTCCTGAAATCGGCTATAAGAGCGATATCAGCGGCGTTATTGAATGGCTGTCAGAGCTTGCAAATGGTCTGACGGATGGCGTAAACGAGCTGGAATGGCAGTTTACTCCTGATGATACTGACAATTATAAGGTTGTAACAGGTACGGCAGTTGTTGAGGCTCAGGCGACTACCACAAGCACCACTACAACGACAAGTACAACAACTACCACAAGCACCACCACAACGACAAGTACGACTACAACTGCTGCCACTCTTCCGCAGACGGGTTATCCTGTAAAATCCGACTACATCACACTCGCAGCTGGTTCAATGGTACTCTTTGGTGCATTTGCAATGGCAAAAAGCAGAAGAAAAGATGAAGAATAAATCATCATAACAATGAAAGGGGCGTCCGGGTGACGCTCCTTTTTATTGCAATATGGGGCGAATCTGGTATAATGAAAATAAAGGACGGTGATACGATGAAAGTCAAAAGGAAAAAAGCCCTGTTCGTTACAGGACTCATTGCAATGCTGCTCGGGATGAGCGTACTGGCAGTATTCGGCTGGAAGCGTATCAGCCGTGAGATCGAAAAGCAGAGACTTCTCAAGGAGTGCGTGGTGTTTGAGATTCCGGACCTCGACATCAAGGCTCCCGTCATGGACGGCACGGAGCATGAGGTGCTGTCAAAAGCGGCAGGGCACTTCCCCGGAACAGGAGCTGTCGGCAGCGGAAATTACTGTATCGCAGGGCATAACAGCACCATCTATGCAGAGATCTTCAACGAGATGAAGCATATCGAGATCGGCATGGAGATGTATCTCATCGACAATGATGAGAACCGCACGAAGTACACCTACACAGTGACAGAAAACTTCATCGTAGAGCCGAGTGAAACATGGATACTGGATGATTTCGGCGATGACCGCATTACGATCGTGACCTGCACCGATGACGGCACGCAGAGACAAATCGTGGTGGGAAAGCTTACCGAAAATATAGCAGAAAAGAACTGATCTCCTAAGGCGACTGCTCGTACAGAAGTATTGTATGTATTAATCGGGTGAAACCTTTCTGAAGAAAGGTTCTCCCCCGAACCCCCTTCCAAAGACTTTCAATCTTAATTTCAGCCCCATAGGGTACACACCAAAAGCAACTGAAAATCAAGTGTTTTTTCTAATGTGTACCCTATGGGGCTGAAATTAAAAACTAAAAAGTTTTAGGAAAGGAGTTTGAGGAAGAACCCTTTTTCAAAAGGATTTTCCTCAATATTACATGTATATACTTCTGTACGAGCAGTCGTCTTATGAAATCAGCTCTTTTTTAATATCTCTATAATAATCTGCGGCGCTGCTAACAGTATCTTTCATTGGTTCAGATCCACGCACGCTCCAGCGCCTCAGCGCCCCTGACGAGCTGCTGCTCATTCAGACCCGAAAAGCCGGCAACAACAGTATTTTCAGGCATATCCGCAACGGGAAATGAATAGTATTCCGAAAGCCCGTAAACTCTTGTATGCTCCTTTGCAGCGGAGGCAATGAGCTCGTTTTGCTTCATACCGTTTTCCACGGTCAGGAGCAGATGCATACCTGCGTCACAGCCGGATATTTTCACGAAGCTTCCCAGCTTGCTCTCGGAAATCTTCTGGCACAGGATATCTCTCCGATAACGATAGATTTTTTTCATGCGGTTGATATGTCTGTCAAAATGACCGTTCTTCATGAACCTTGTAAGCGTAAGCTGTTCAAATACAGGAACTGTGCACGAATAAAATCCGAGACGGTCTGTAAATTTTCTGCAAAGCTGTTCGGGGAGTATCATGTAGCTGATTCGCATGGACGGAGCAAGACTTTTAGTGAAAGTATTGATATAGATGACCCTGCCGTTCCTGTCCATACTCTGGAGTGTCGGGATCGGTCTGCCAGCATAGCGGAATTCGCTGTCGTAGTCGTCCTCGATGATGTATCTGTCGCCTCGGGAATTCGCCCATCTCAGAAGCTCCTGTCTGCGGCTTACCGGCATGACGATTCCAAGCGGGAAATGGTGGGAAGGAGTGACGTGAAGCACGTTTATTCCGAAGCCTGTGATTGCCTCTGCGCTCGCTCCCTTTTCGTCCATGGGAATCGGGAATACTCTTGATGTATTGGCGCTGAATATCTCGTATATCTTGCTGTATCCGGGATTCTCCACTCCATAGGCATTATCTCTGCCGAGAAGCTGAATGATAAGTCCGGTCAGATACTCTGAGCCTGCACCGATCACGATCTGCTCAGGGGCTATCTCCATCCCACGGAATTTCTTTAGATAAGAAGCAATTTCGGTACGCAGGGATATCATTCCCTGATGATGACATGCGTTGAGCAAATCCGAACTGCGTTCGCTCAGCACCTCGCGCGAGAGCTTTGCCCAGGTGGAAAACGGAAAATCTGAGGTATCAATGCGATTTGTGCGGAAGTCGTACTCTATCTGTGAGATTTCCGGCGCAGTCTCATTTAACTGTGAGGGAGAACTGACCTTATCCGTTTCTTCAAAGCTGCACTCGGCATAGAATCCGCTTCCGGGTTTAGAGGTGATGTATCCCTCTGCAAGCAATTGTGCGTATGCCGTTTCCACGGTAACAATGCTGACTTTCAGGTGTGCGGACAATGCTCTTTTTGAAGGAAGCTTTTCTCCGGCTCTGATACTGCCTGATTCGATTTCCTGCTTCATATAGCTGTAAAGCTGCATATACAGCGGAGTTTTGCTGTCTGTATCCAGAATGAAAGTAATCATATCCAACCGACCTTACAAAATATTCCAGAATTGAACATTGTGACAAAGTCACTTCTGTGCTATGATTATAACATAAGTTTTGCAAAAATGCAAGGAGGAAGCTATTATGGAAAATAGTCGTTATAAACTGAACAAGGAGCTTGCTAAGATGCTCAAGGGCGGCGTTATCATGGACGTTACCACGCCTGAACAGGCGAAGATTGCCGAAGCGGCAGGTGCGTGCGCTGTTATGGCATTAGAGCGTATTCCCGCTGATATCAGAGCGGCAGGCGGTGTATCCCGTATGAGCGATCCAAAGATGATCAAGGGTATTCAGAATGCGGTTTCTATTCCTGTTATGGCGAAATGCAGAATCGGTCATTTTGCAGAAGCGCAGATTCTTCAGGCGATCGAGATCGACTATATTGACGAAAGTGAAGTTCTGTCACCGGCTGATGATAAATTTCACATTAACAAGAGAAAGTTTGACGTTCCGTTCGTCTGCGGTGCGAAGGATTTAGGCGAGGCGCTCAGAAGAATAAATGAAGGAGCTTCCATGATCCGTACAAAGGGTGAGCCCGGAACAGGCGATATCGTGCAGGCAGTCCGTCATATGCGTATGATGAACAGCGAGATCCGCAAGATCCAGTCCATGAGCGAGGATGAGCTTTTCAACGAAGCAAAGGTACTTCAGGTTCCCTATGAATTGGTGCAGTACGTTCATGAAAACGGCAGAATTCCGGTTGTAAATTTTGCAGCCGGCGGTGTGGCAACTCCTGCGGATGCAGCTCTGATGATGCAGCTTGGCGCAGAGGGCGTTTTCGTAGGTTCGGGCATTTTCAAGTCAGGCAATCCCGAAAAGAGAGCCGCTGCCATTGTAAAGGCTGTCACCAATTTCAACGATGCAAAAATGCTTGCAGAGCTTTCCGAGGATCTCGGTGAAGCGATGGTCGGCATTAATGAAGATGAGATCAGTCTCCTTATGGCAGAAAGAGGCAAGTAATGAAAATCGGAGTGCTTGCCCTGCAAGGTGCATTCATAGAGCATGAAAAGAAACTCATAGAATGCGGCGCAGACATTTTTGAAATCAGACAAAGACGTGATATCGAACATTCTTTTGACGGCATGATTCTCCCCGGCGGAGAAAGCACGGTTATGGGAAAGCTTTTGCTTGAGCTTGATCTGATGCAGCCCATTCGTGAAAGGATTCTGAATGGAATGCCTGTAATGGGAACCTGTGCAGGTCTTATCCTGCTGGCAGAACGCATTGCGGAAGATAACACTGTGCATCTCGGTACTATGGGGATGACTGTCCGGCGAAATGCATACGGCAGACAGCTCGGGAGCTTTCATACTGCGGCTCAGTTTGAGGGAATCGGAAGAATTCCCATGACCTTTATCAGAGCGCCGTATATCGAGAGTGTAACCTCTGCTGAGGCTCTGGCAGAAATCGACGGAAGGATCGTTGCGGCGAGAGACAGAAATCAGCTTGCGCTTGCCTTTCATCCCGAATTGGATGAATCAGCGGCAGTGCATGAATACTTTTTAAATATGCAATGACAGGATTCACGCAATATGATTCCTGAATCCAGTATATAACATAAAGACGGCGGCATTCAGATAATGAATACCGCCGTTTTCTGATTGGCAATTGTTTTTCCGGTAAGCGTCTGTCACCGGAGCTTTTTAACGTCTGAGATAATAAATATCTGTAAGGAAACAGCCAGCAGCGCTCTATTCAGGATGGTTCAGGATAGTCTTTACAACAAGAAAGCCTGAACGGGAACAGAGTAAAATAATATAATAGCTGCGAGCAAAATCCGCCATCCACATTTTCCATAAAAAAGGGCGGCATTCATCAAAGGTCTGCCGCCTGATTACTTACTGTTTTTATTGAATTCTGAAAGAAGATTCGGGAAAAGCTGAATACTGCGCTTGAGAATTCCATTCATGTGAGCGATTGCTATGCCGTAGTTTGTGAAAGGAACGTCTGCGTCGAGAGTAAGTCTGCGGCGATAAGCCATTTCACGTTCGTTGAGCATGCAGCCTCCGCAATGGATAACAAGCTTGTAATCTGAAATTTCCTCAGGATAATCTCTGCCTGAAGTGAATTCGATATTGAGATCTGCACCTGTATATTTTTTCAGAAGATCGGGAAGCTTTACGCTGCCGATATCATCACAATGGCGGTGGTGGGTGCATCCCTCAGAAATAAGAACCTTATCTCCGTCCTTGAGCTGATCAATTGCGGCTGCACTGATTACAGCTGTATCAAGGAAGCCCTTGCGTCTTGCCATGAGAATGGAAAACGAAGTAAGCGGAATATTCGGAGGAACTATTTTATTAACAGTATCAAAAACCTGACTGTCAGTAACTACGAGCGAGGTCGTTCTTTTACCGATAGTTTTGAGTGTTGCATCGAGCTGATTTTCCCGCACAACGACGGTAACAGCGTTTGAATCGAGGATCTCACGAATCGTCTGCTGCTGCGGAAGAATAAGTCTGCCCTTAGGAGCGGATTCATCGATAGGCGTAACGAGGATAATTAGATCTCCTGCACGGATGAGGTCCTTTATGATACATTTTTCCGGGGGCTTTCTGTTTGCAGCAGTAACTATACGTTCTTTGAGAAGATCAATGTTAGTGTTAGTGATAGCGCAGACAGAAACTTCCTTTTCTCCGCAGTTATTCTTGGGAGCGATATCAGACTTGCTGTATGCTATAACATAGGGGATTTCCTTTTGTCTGAAAAGAGCAATAAGCTTTTTGTCGGTAGGTCTTTTGCCTTCTGTGTTATCGACAACAAGAACAGCGACATCGGTTCGGTTGAGGATCTGTCTGGTTTTTTTAACACGAAGCTCGCCGAGCTCGCCCGAATCGTCGAAGCCGGGAGTATCTATAATAACGACCGGTCCGAGAGGAAGCAGCTCCATAGCCTTCTGAACGGGGTCGGTAGTAGTTCCTTTTTCGGGGGAAACAATTGACAGATCCTGTCCGGTAATAGCATTGACAAGGCTGGATTTTCCTGCATTTCTGCATCCGAAGAAACTAATATGGAGTCTTTCACTTGACGGTACATCGTTAAGTCCCATTATCATTCTCCTTCCTTTAGATTTTGGTCAACGCCGGATAAATTCGCACAGACGCCAAAGCTTCTTTTGGATGGCGGAAAAAAGAGTGGATCTGACGATTATACGGAATTGAAGTATATAAATAAGGCGGATGAAATATCCGCCGTATTTATTGAGGTCAAGAAACTACGCTGTGACCAGGGTGTGTTTGGCTTAGTGTCAACACACCCTAGATTCTTGCAACGCCGGTATCCTTAGCAGCCTGAGCAACAGCCTCGGCAACAGCCTGAGCGACATGTCTGTCGAGAGGGCTGGGGATAATGTAGTCTGCGCTGAGCTTATCATCGGTTACGAAAGCAGCGATAGCCTTTGCAGCGGCAATCTTCATTTCGTTATTGATATCGCTTGCACGGACGTCGAGAGCGCCACGGAAGATTCCGGGGAAAGCAAGAACGTTATTTATCTGATTGGGGTAATCGCTTCTGCCTGTTCCTACAACGGCAGCACCAGCCTCCTTAGCGAGCTCCGGCATGATCTCGGGAGTGGGGTTAGCCATGGGGAAGAGGATAGGGTTAGGAGCCATGCTCTTTACCATTTCGGGAGTAACACAGCCGGGAGCGGATACGCCGATAAAGACGTCTGCGCCCTTGATAACCTCAGCGAGAGAACCCTTACGCATCTGCTGGTTAGTAATCTCAGCCATTTCCTCCTTAACGGGATTCATATCATCGGTACGGCCCTTATAGATAGCGCCGACTCTGTCGCAGAGAACTACGTCCTTGAGTCCCATAGAGATGAGGAGCTTGATGATAGCGATTCCTGCAGCACCTGCACCGCTTGTAACGACTCTGATCTCGTCGATTTTCTTGCCTGTGAGTTTAAGAGCATTAAGCATAGCGGCAAGAGTAACAACAGCAGTACCATGCTGGTCGTCGTGGAAAATCGGGATATCGCAGCATTCCTTGAGACGCTTTTCGATTTCAAAGCATCTGGGAGCTGAAATGTCCTCGAGGTTAACACCTCCGAACGAGCCTGCGAGGAGCTTTACTGTATTAACAATGTCGTCAACGTTCTTTGAGCGGACGCAGAGCGAAATAGCGTCAACATCGCCGAAAGCCTTGAAAAGAGCACATTTTCCTTCCATGACGGGCATACCTGCCTCGGGACCGATATCACCGAGACCGAGAACAGCAGTTCCGTCGGTAACAACAGCAACGAGATTCGAGCGGCGTGTCAGATCATAGCTTTTGAGAACATCCTTCTG
>JAFTPG010000011.1 GCA_017463375.1 Ruminococcus sp.
AAACTCCCTCCCTAAAACTTTTATTTAAATTTTCCATATAGGGGGCATGCCCCCTATATGGAAAATTTGAGTTGAAGTCTTTGGAAAGGGGTCTGGGGAAGAACCTTTCTTCAGAAAGGTTTGCCCCAGCAGGTTACGAAAGTACTCCCCGCAAAACACCAATTTATATTGACGACTTGACAAAAAGAGTGAAGAGCATTATAATCACAATAGGACAAAATATGGAGCATAATGCTGCTCACAGGAGGATATTATGAATTACAAAAGAATCGTTTCATGCATTTGTGCTTTCTGCATTGCAGGAGGTATTCTTCCGTTTTCTCAGAAAGATGCTGCGCCAATGATTTTAGAAGCGTCAGCAGAGACTCAGGTTCTGGAGCTTACGGCGATCGGACAGTCTGTTACCATTCCGATCAGTAGCGCAGACGGTACTCTGACAGAGACTCCGACATGGTACAGCGACAATACAAATATTGCGACAGTCGATGAAAACGGAAAGGTTACAGCCGTAGGTGAAGGAAGCTGTACAATTTATGCAGTATTCTCTTCGCAGACTCTCAGCCTGCCGGTTACGGTAAAGATTCCCGAGGAAGAAACTGATATAATTATCGGAGATGTCCAGCTCACCAATGAACAGCCGGCGGCAGCTATAACTCTCAGCGTTGACGCCACGGGAGCTGTATGGACTTCATCAGATACATCTGTAGTTACTGTTGACAATACAGGAGTTGTTACAGCAGTCGGCTCGGGAAGCTGTACTGTCACTGCTTCTGTCGGCGGAAAGAATTATATAATCAACGTGACCTCAACCTATGTTCCCGTAACTACGACTCCGCCTGTAACCGAGGTTATACTTGACGCACAGACTCTTTCCAACGAAATCCCATCAGGAACGATCACATTCGGCGAGCTTCCCGACGGAACTGTCATTCAGTGGAGCTCTACCGACGAGAGCGTTGCAACCGTAGACGCTAACGGTACGATTACAGCAGTCGGCTCGGGAAGCTGTCAGATCATAGCCGAAATCAACGGCGTAAAATATATTACGCCCATTACCTCGACATACGACCCGAACGCTGTTGTTCAGAAGCCTGAGAGCGTTACTATCGGAGACCTGCAGCTTTCAAACGACAATCCTGTCGGCAAGGCAGAACTCAATGATCTCCCTGAGGGCACTGTCATCGAATGGAGCTCTACGGATGAATCCGTGGCAACAGCAGCTTCCGACGGAACAATTACGGCTGTCGGCTCAGGAAGCTGTCAGGTTTATGCTTATTACGACGAAGTCAAGTACATAGTAAACGTTACTTCTACATACGTTCCTGCTGCTGAGCCTGAGATTTCCGCTGACTCAGCCGAAATTTCCGGAATCGGAAATACGCTTCAGCTCTCCGTGAGCAACACTGATGAAAAGCCGTCATGGGCTTCGACCAATGTTAACGTAGCAACAGTTGATGAAAACGGACTTGTAACTGCTGTCGGAGAGGGAACGGTTACCATCCTCGCAACGCTCACAGGAAAGGTACTCACAATTGAGATTACTGTCAGGGCTGACGAGGGAATTCTGTACGGCGATGCCGATCTCAGCGGTGATGTCAATATCAATGATGCTGTGAAGATCATGAGCTATGTTACAGATTCATCAAAATATCCGATGACAGAAGATGAAATCAACTCCGCAGACGTTTATCAGCGCGGAGACGGTCTCAGTAATATGGACGCTCTTGCAGTTCAGAAGAAGCTTGCACAGATTATTCCCAAGCTTCCCGAGTCATGTATGTAAGAATCGTATTCCGGAGGACGGCAAATGCCGTCCTTTTTGCATATAAAAAGGGATGCCTTGAAAGGCATCCCGGATAATTATAAATATCAATCCCAAGAGGGAGTCTTGCCTGTAGCTGCATCAGCGTAGTATTCGAGAATTTTTGAAGCGTCGAGAGCATCGACCTTGCCGTCCTCGTTTACATCGGCTGCCTTCTTCTGATTCTCAGTCAGAGTTGAGGGCTGCTGTGTAGCAACAGCGGCATACTCAGTAAGAACCATCGAAGCGTCGAGAGAGTCAATTTTTCCATCCTCGTTTACATCGCCCTTGGTGTAGGTTTCAGCGATATAGAAAGTGATATTGGTCTCAATCAGTGTCTTTCCGTCAACAGTTTTTTCAGTCCGCTCAAAAACATACGGTTCATCGCTGTTTTTCTGCTCAACACTGATAATGTAGCTGTAGTCCACCCATGTATCCGAATCGGAATAGCCGTAAGGCTCACCGTCGGGTATTACAAACTCATCCGTAAAGGTTCCCGAGCTGAGATTAAGCTCATAGTCAGTTACAGAAAGCTCGAATGAATATGTTCTGTCGTCGTTTCCCTCAATATTGAGAGCATAGGCGGAGCTGTCTGCATAGCTGTAGGCTGCGTTATAGTATTCAAATCCACCCTCGGGACTTTCGGGAGTCACAGCTGTCATGTAAACGCTTGCGGAAACATTTTCGGGAAGATTCAGTATTATAGTACCATTTACTTCAAGTGGATTGAATTCGCTGAAGCTGGGATTTACTTCAACCGGAGCATTCTCTGCAAAAGCAGTAATTCCGAAAGCCGGAGTAATTGCAAGTGCAGCTGTCATTGCAGCCGCAGTCATTTTGCTGAATTTCATATTTTCTACCTCTCTTTATTACTTGATGACTGATGTCACCGCTGTGCCGTCTGCGGAGACAGCTGTGACGGAAATCGTTTCAAAGTCAGTCTGCTGTTCATTTGATTTTGGTATGTAAAGCGAAAATCCGTTATCACTGATCTCGCCCTCACGTCCGAGCTTTTCGTCCTCAAAGCAGTTGAACGCCTCGTAGGAGACTCCATCGGCGGTCACGATGATCCTTGCGCTGTCACCGGAGAAGAACTCGTCAGTAAGCTCGCCGTAAACATGGATATACGAGCCGCTTGCTTCGCTTTTGTACGTTACTCCAGTGCCCGATTTTCCCTCGGGAACCTCGCCCTCATATACGGGCGCAGGCATGATCGGAGCATATTTCTGGAGATTGCCGATATTTCGCTCGACTATCTCAAGAATAACTGTTGTGCCGTCAGTGATGTTCATAGTATTGTAGGGCACGGCACGGGAGAACTCCGCAGCTGCGAAGGACTCCGCCATAAACGGAATAATAGCCTCTCCGAAAGAGTCGCGGTACATGAAAAGATTACCGTCCCTGCCCTCGCAGGTGGTTTTAATGCTGATTTCATCGAAGCTTCTGAAGCGTCCGACGTAGCTGAAATTGAAGCTGTAGTCGGTATAGAACTGGTTGTCCATGGGAACGTCGGCAGGATAAATCATCTCTGCGAGATCGCCCGACCAGTCAGCCTTTGCAGTCCATGAGGAATTGCTCAGAGCGTCGTTTTCCTCGCCGATGGTAAGCAGAGCATTTCTTGCCGCAAGCGCACCGACGTTGTTCCAGTGGGTATCAGTCGTGTGATACAGCGGAAGCTCCGACTGAGCTTTTTCCTCAAGCAGAACAGCTTTAAGGTCAACATATGTATACGACTGCGACTGAGCCTGCTTTATCCCGAGCTTTTCGAGATTTCCGGAATTGTCGGTTTCGATATAATTGTAGGGCATATACTCAGGATATATGCTATTCTTATTCGGCGCAACGGTGAAGATGAACTCTGCTCCCTGTTCATTGCAGTAATTGCTGAGCAGTGTGAGATTATGGTCGATATTGCTGATAGCCCTGTCGCTGAGAACGTTGGTATTCATGAAATCGTCGGAGGTGGGAGTGTAGTACAGCCAGTCATCCTTGCCGATTATAACGTCCTCATTGGATGAGCTGCCCATAACCTCCGCACGGAGCTTTCCGTCGAGCGTTACAAGCTTCTGACGCAGACCGAAATTCTCGGAGAAATATGTCTCGAACTCCGAAAAGAATTCAAAGTTGAATTTTCCGTCCTCGGTTCTGAACTTAGGAAGCTCCGCAAGAGTACGGTTCTCGAGCGAGGCGTCTGATTTTTCAATCGGAGTCATAACCGCAGGAACAAGACAGATTCCCATGAATACCACTGTGTATATTGAGTAAAGAAGTTTTTTCTTATTCATATCCGTTCCTCCTTAGAATCTGAAATAAATGAACGGATTGTATGACGCTGATGAAAGAGTCACAATGCAAAGCAGAAGCAGTACAAGTGAAATCACATATGAGCCAGCCTCGCCGTACATGAGAAGCTCCTTTGATTTAATTCTGCTGCGGAGCGTCTGCCAGACAGGCATTGAGAATATCACCGCAAAGCAGAGCATTGCAATGAACATCGGAGTAAGCTGCTGTAGGAACAGCGCGGTCTGCTCGTCTGAGCCGGAGAACGGATTGAACATTTTTCCGATAAAGCCGCACGCATCAGAGAGAGTCTCTGCTCTGAAGAACACGAATGCCAGTACAACCACGAGCATTGTATAGATATGGCGCAGAGCCTTGGGAAGCTTGTCTGTCCTGATAATACCGTAGGATTCAAGCATCATGAAGCCGCCGTGCATAAGTCCCCAGAGGATAAAGTTGAGGCTTGCACCGTGCCAGAGACCCGTGCAGAAGAATACTGCAAGCTTATTGAGCGCAGTACGGAGCTTTCCCTTGCGGTTTCCTCCGAGCGGAATATAGAGATACTCCTTGAACCATGTAGAAACCGAAATATGCCAGCGTCTCCAGAACTCCTGCATGCTAGAGGAGATGTACGGGTAATTGAAATTCTCCTTGAAGTCGAAGCCGAACATTTTTCCCAGACCTATTGCCATATCGCTGTAGCCGCTGAAATCGAAGTATATCTGGAAAAGATATGCAACTGCTCCCAGCCATGCAAGAGGCATCGAGAGCTGAGAATCATCCAGCCCGTATACATAGTCTGCCGTAACAGCCATGGTATTAGCGATGAGAAGCTTCTTGGAAAGACCCGTTATGAAGCGTCTGATTCCCTGAGCAGTCATCTCGGGAGTAGTGGTTCTGTGGTCGATCTGGTCGGCGAAGTCGTAATACTTGACGATAGGGCCTGCCACCAGCTGGGGGAAGAATGTTATGTACAGCGCAACCTTGAAGAGACTGCGCTGGATGTAATCCGGGTCCTTGTAAGCGTCGATTACATATGACATCGCCTGGAACGTATAGAACGAGATTCCGATAGGCAGGGCAATCTGTGGAACAGGCACGCTGACTCCGGGGATAAGATTAATCATATCGGCGGCAAAGCCTGCGTACTTGAAAACTCCCAGCATAAGGAGATTTGCCGCAACGCTCACTGCAAGAACAGCCTTGCGGCTTTTATTCTGAGGCTTCATAGCGAGTCCGAACAGGTAGTTCATGACAATTGAAATAATCATCAGAACCACTGCCTTCGGCTCGCCGTAAGCGTAGAAGAACACGCTGAATATCAGAAGCAGTGTGTTTTTAGCGGTGATTCCGGGAATGATCCTGTACAGAATATACACCGCCGTAAGAAACAGAAAAAGGAATACGGGACTGCTGAAAACCAAAACAGCTCCTCCTTATACTTCTGCGTAGTAATTGATAGATGTAACAGCTCCGCCCGATGTCTGGATGTACATATATGTAGAGCCTGAGCCGTAGCAGTAAAGACCGCCGCCGCAGTCGGTACCATTGCCGTACATTGCAACGCAGTCATCATAGGACATTCCGACTGAGAGACCCTTTGAGGTGGAGTAGCCGCCGCCTGTGATAGTGATATCATAGAGGATCTCGCTGCCGCCGTCGATATAAACGCTTACAGTGATTCCGCCGTAGTAGTAAACCTTCATATCAGCACCGTTGCTGAGACAGCCCTGAGCCTCCTCCACGCTTGACGGAGAGCCAAGTGCGGCGATAAGACCTGCTGCGTCATAGAAAAGTGTTCCGTAGCCTCCGCCGTAGGAGAATGTGAGGTCGCTGCTTGAGAAGGAGCCTACAGCAGCCGGAGCCTCTGTGGGAGCTTCAGTCGGAGCTTCTGTTGCGGGAGTTTCCGCAGGAGTATCAACAGGAGTATCTGCTGGAGTATCAGCAGGCTCGTCCTCAACTGGAGTATAAGCGTTCTCATTGTTCTGCTGGTCAGGCTCTTCGTACTCTGTGGGAGCTTCTGTTTCCTCCTCAGTGGATTCTTCTGTAGTTGTCGCGGCAGTAGTCTCCTCAGCTGTTGTCGGTTCGGTTGCTGTCTCAGTCGTTGTCTCTGTGGCTGCAAGAGTATCGTCAATCTGGCTTGAAGCTCCTGCGAGAGAGGAGGTATCCTCGAGCGGCTCAACAGTTCCGCATGATGTAATAGAAGCTGTGCAGAGAGCTGCAAGAATAATAGCTGTTAAAAATTTCTGTTTCATGGTCTTTTTCCTTTCCTTTTCGCTTATTTATATTCGGGATAAATATAGGTTTTCCATGTATAGTTCTGTTCCTTGAGGAACTCATCGGTAACGTTTGCATAGCCGTTGCAGGTATCGTAATTCGTCCATACGCCGTCGATCATGACCTGATTCCAGTAATGGTCGCCGGAGCCTCGTCCCGTACCGTAAACGACTCTTGTCTCGTAGCCTGCCTGACGGAAGATAACATCTGTGATAGCTGCGAAGTAGTAGCATACGACAAAGCGGTTGTCCATGGCATATTCAGCGAAGTAGCTCCAGCCGATCTCCTCGATCTGCTCGAGAGTCTTGGTCTCCTCAATGAACTTGTACTTATTGCGGCTTCTTATATAGTTGAAGATATTCTGTGCGCTTGTTCCGATAGAAGCAACTATCTCATCAGCTCTCTTCTGAACACTTGAAACCATCTCAGCGATACCGTCCGCACCAATCGTATAGCCGTCGATAACGGTATTGACAGCCATCTTTCCGCTTTCAGGGTAGAAGTAGAACTGATTTCCCTCGATCACCTGCCAGCCTGTGAGCATCTTGCCGTCTGCCGCAAAATAGTGAGTGCTGCCGTCGATAGTCTGCCAGCCCTGAGCCGCAGCTCCGTCGATACCGAGGTAATATTTGAATCCGCCGCTTGTATACCAGCCGCTGAGGAGCTTACCGCTCTCGTCAAAGCCGTAGGTCTTTCCGTCAATAGTGCAGAGACCGGTAGCAATTTTTCCTCCGGAGATAAAGTAGTACTTAACTCCGTCGATAGTCTGCCAGCCCGAAGCCATTTTGCCGTCCTCAGCGAAATAATAAGTGCTTCCGTTGACAGTCTGCCAGCCCGTCTGCATTGCTCCGGCAGAATCAAAGTAGTAATTTCCTCCGTTAATAGAGGAAAGACCGACTGCGGCAGTTCCATCGGCAAAATAATAGTGCTTTTCACCGTTGACAGTCTGCCAGCCTGTTTCCATATAGCCGGAATCGCTGTTGAAAACATAGTCAATGCCGTCGATATTAACGATTCCTGTACACTTGCCGTTTTCGGCAGTAACATAGTAGAGCTTTCCTGCATACCCGATAAGTCCGAGTTCTCTTTCGCCTGTTTCTGGGTTATAGTAGTAACGCTTGCCCTCATATGTACGCCAGCCTGTTTTAAGTCTGCCGTTTGCCGCAAAAACATACGGAACTCCGTTGATAACAGCAGCTTTGTTGACAAGC
Organism: Ruminococcus sp.; assembly: GCA_017463375.1. GTDB lineage: Bacteria > Bacillota > Clostridia > Oscillospirales > Ruminococcaceae > Ruminococcus. Next base: position 7,570 of record JAFTPG010000011.1, read on the forward strand.
TTGCCGTCCTCTCCGGCGCAGTAGATGTATCCGTCAAGCTCAATGAAGATATTGCCCTTGTACATCAGACCGTTTTCGTCGAAAATATAGCAGCTTCCGTCAGCGTCGGCAAAATATCCTGTACGCTTGCCGACATCCTGCGAAACATAGTAGCTGTTTCCGGCATAATCGACCCATCCGTATTCAGCCTGACCTGTCTCGGGATCGAAGTAGTATCTGACACCGTCAATCGTACGCCAGCCGGTCTTGAGCACTCCGTTTGAAGCGAAAAGGTACTTCTGACCGTCGATCTCGCATACGCCCGTAAGCGGCTGACCATCTTCATTATAATAGTAGATCCTTCCGGACTCGTCCTTTTTCCAGCCTGAAAGTGAATCAGGCACCTCAGCTGTAGTAGTTGTTGTAGTTGTCGTAACCGGAGCTGTTGTGGTTACAGCTGTTGTTGAAGTGGTTATCAGCGGTTCTTCCGTTGTTTCGGGAAGCGTTGTCGTTTCCGGAACAGTCACGGTCTCGGAGGCTGTTGTTGTAACAGCAGCTTCTGCCGAGGAAGCAGTTGTTGTTGAGGTTATACTGATTCCGGTGGTTACGGCTGTAGTGACAGCAGTAACTGTCTCCCCCGAATCAACCGTAACGTCTTCCTCCGAGAAAGTTTCTGCATCCGGTACCGACGCATACGAAAACAGCGTTCCGAACGAGCCGGCGCTGAATATCTCGACCGAAGCCATAACCGAACACAGCAAGGCTTTTACTCTCTTTTTCATAGTCATCTCCATTCATTCTGCGGACTCCGCAGAAATACCGTCTTTTCGGCGGCGGCAAGCCGTATTTTTGTTCAAGTCAGCGTTTTTTCTGATAATATGCATATCATCCGAATTTAGATACACTCTTTATTATAGCAAATTATTTTTACACTTTCAACCGTTTTTTTCATTTTACTACAAAAAAATTACAGAACTTTCCCTACTGAAAATGTGCAAATTGCGGTAAATCCACCCGGATATGTAATTAACGGGACGCCAGCCCGTACAATTGCAGCATTCAACATTTCTATGCATATCTGCCACGCAAATCAATTTTCAAAAAATGATGCATCATTGCAGACAATTTTTGTAGGGGCGACCCTTGCGGTCGCCCGAAGTGACGTTAAAATTCACCTACGGGCAGCCGCAAGGGCTGCCCCTACAGTCGGACAGTGTAATGTATAAATTATTTAAGTTTAAAAATTGATTTGCGTGTATCCGCCGCTGCATATTGACAAATGCACTCAAATAATATAATATTAATGTATATAAAGATAATTATCAGAGGGATTACTATGAAAATCAGTAAAATCACGTTCGGCGCAAAACTGCCGGAATCGCTGAACTGCGAACCTTCGGGCGAATATCTGTTCATATTTCTGAAAACCAAGGCTATACTCGGAATTAACGGTACTGAACAGCTCTGTCCCTCCGGAACATTACTCTTCCTGAAATGCATGACCGAGCTTGCCTGCCGGGGTGCAGATTCAAAAGCTCCGCTTGCCGACAGCTTCTGCTTCAGAATGACTCAGTCGGAGCAGCAGTATTTCTCCGATCTCAGTATTCCTGTCAACAAGCCCCTGCTTCTGCCGTATTCAGGCACGATCCCGGATATTCTGAAATGCATGAAGGCTCAGTCGGTCTATCCGGATAAATATAACAGCGACTTCAACAGCTGTGCGGTTCATATGCTTTTCATAAGCATAAGCTGTCAGCTCCATGCCGCTCCCGATGCGGATACGAGATGCATTCCTCACTATAAGTCACTGAAAAAGCTCCGCAAAAGCATTTATGACGAGCCTTTCAGCCGCTGGAATATTAATGAAATCTGCGAAACCATGAATATCAGCCGCACCTATTTTCACAGAATATATTTCATGGCTTTCGGCGTTACCTGTATGCAGGATGTCATCGAAAGCCGCCTCAGCAGCGCTGCGGATATGCTCGTGAATACCAACAGCTCTGTCTCGCATATCGCTGAGCTGTGCGGCTATGACAGCGACTCCTATTTCATGAGACAGTTCAAAAAGCATCACGGATATACTCCCACAGAATACCGGAGGCTCTTTTCAGAGGATTCCGCTGCCGGAAAATAGTGCTTTATTGTGAATTCTGCCCTAAAAACTCACTCAAAACTTATAAATTTGTGCTTTACAACTGTCGGATTGTGTGGTATAATATATAATTGTATTATATTGTAAAAAAAGAGAGGATTCCCTTTATGAATAACGGAAATTACAGAAGAAACCGTAGAAGATATAAAGTAAGATATGACAGAATTTTTGCTGTTGTACTTGTGCTCATAGTTCTGATCGTGATTATTACTTCCTGCACAAAGGGCTGCAGCGATGACGAGCCTAAGCAGTCCGCTTCACAAAGCTCTGTTGTGGACAACCTCACCGGCAGCAATCCTGCTCAGCAGCAGACCGACCCTAACGGACAGGCTTCCGCCGTTCCCGAAGGAAGTGACCCTGCCCAGGCATCAGACCCGGCTGCGGCTGCTGAATTCACTACCCAGAACGTTGAATATACTCAGGTCTACAGCGGCGATCTCGTTCTCATCAACTCGCTCCATGACTATAAGTTCCAGGAGGGCGATGTTACTCTCACTACTCTCTACGATAACAGAAACAGCTTCTACAGTGTTAAGGATAACGTTCTTCAGCTGGATTCAAATACCATCACTCAGCTCAATGCTCTTATGGAAGCCTACGCTTCCGCAGCAGGCAATACCGACCTTCAGGTTATCGGCGGCTACCGTACTCTCGAGGAGCAGACTGATAAGTACAACAGTGCTAAATCCAAGTTCCCGGGCGGCTATACGGACTATCATTCAGCAAGAACCTTCGATATCGGTATCTTCCCCGAAAGCGGCTATTCCAACTACTACGCTCCCGACGGAAATTATGCGTGGTTCAATGACAACGCTGCAAACTACGGCTTTATTGTTCGTTTCCCCGATGGCAAGGACAGCGTTACAGGTGAGGAAGCAAGAACATATACCTTCCGTTATGTAGGTATTCCGCACGCTGTTTATATGAAGCAGAATAACCTCTGTCTTGAGGAGTATATCGAGCAGATAAAGACATATACCAGCACTAATACTCTCAAGGTAACAAGCGGTACATCACAGTATGAGGTTTACTATGTTCCCGCTAATCCGAACGCTGCAACAGGTGTTCCCGTTCCTTCAAAGAGCCCGTACACTATCTCCGGAAACAACGTTGACGGATTTATCGTTACATTACAGCTCGCTTAATCAAAATAAAATAGAACAAAAAGGGGATGTTAATATAACACCCCTTTTTCTGAATGTATGAACAAAAATTTCTTTAAGGAGACTGCCGTGAAAAAAATATGCGCTGTTTTATGTGCCCTTGCAGTCGCTCTGCCGCTTGTTTCCTGCGGAGACGATAAGCCTCAGGGCGACGGAAGCGGTATGATGTATAATGTATCCCTCCCGTATAATCCCAAAAGCCTCGACCCACAGTTCGCCGATGATGAGGCTTCAAACACCGTTATTGCAAATCTCTACAGCGGACTTATGCAGTTCGACATCGACGGTGATGTGATCTGCTGCAATGCCGAGTCGTATTCGGTTTCCGACGACGGACTGACCTACACATTTAATCTCAGGGACGACAATTACTGGTTCTTCGATACGAGCGACGACGATATTATTGACGAGGATGAATATTTTCCCGTTACAGCCGACGACTACGTTTTCGCTCTCCAAAGAATCCTTACCCCCGAGATGCATTCCCCCTATTCTGCTGAGTTTTCCTGCATAAAGGGCGGAAAAGCGGCTCTTGCAGGCTCGGCTTCTCCCGAAGCTATCGGCGTAAGCGCTCCCGACGAAAGCACTCTTGTCGTGGCTCTGGAATACCCTTCTGCCGATTTTATCAGCCTCATGGCTACAAATGCCGCTGTTCCGTGCAATGAGGAGTTCTTCATCTCCACTAAAGGCAGATACGGTCTCGACGATGATTCAGTCATGTCAAACGGAGCTTTCTTCGTCCGCCAGTGGTTTTTTGATCCGTACGGCAAGAACAATATCCTGTATATGAAGAAGAACTTCGCCAACAGCTCCGACGAGAACAAGGTCTTTCCGTCATTTCTCAGCTTCACTATCGAGAAGAGCAAGGCTGATGTAAGAGAAATGTTCAAGAACGAGAAAATTGACTGCTTCACTACTCTGAATAAAAATTCATTTGAAAAGAATAAATATACAATTACTTCCCAGCAGAGCATTACGCTCGGTCTGGTTTTCAACAGTCAGGACGAGGTATGTTCAAACATGAATTTCAGAAAAGCTCTTGCATACAGCCTCGACCGTGCGTCTCTTCAGACGGAGCTCGGAAACGATGTTACTGCCGCTTACGGAATCATTCCTCCTGCGGTAAAGCTTCTCGGACGCTCTTACCGTGACCTTTCGGCTGACTCAGTTTACGATATCTTCGACAGCGGAAAGGCTGCTGAGTTCTGCTCCGCTGCAAAAGCTGAGCTGAATGCCGAGTCGTTCGGAACTATCAGGCTGCTCGCTGCCACAGACGCTGTGGATTCCTCCGACCTTCACGTCGTTACACGAAACTGGCAGGATATTCTCGGATTCTATGTGAGCGTTGAGGAGGTTACAACGGATGAATTCTACGAGCGCATTGAATCAGGCGATTACCAGATCGCACTGTATCCGCTTCAGGGAAAGTACAACAGCGGAGTCTCCGTACTCGAGCAGCTTGCCGCAAATACGGCTGCTGGTCTCTCGGGCAATGCAAAAGCTTCCGTAAGCTCGCTCAGAATGTGTGCAAACTCCTCGGAGCTTGTGGGGAAATTCGCCGCTGCCGAAAAAGTTATCCTCGATGAGCTTTCGTTCATTCCGATATTTTATAAAAACTCCTATCTGATTGCAGAAAAAGGAAATCAGGATATTATTCTTGATTCTTTCAGCGATTCTGTGAATTTCAGAACTGCCAAGCACTTTGATTAAACCTTGATAAAGGGATGTCCTGTTTTACGGGACGTCCCTTTTATTGTATAACGAAAACGGACAGGCATTCAGCAGATACCTGTCCGTTATGATTGATTCATTCCTTATTATTGTAATAAAAAACCGCAAGCTGAGTTCTGTCTCTTAGCCCCAGCTTATCGAGAATCCCGCTGAGATAATTTCTCACAGTTCCCTCGCTCAGATAAAGCTCTGAGGAAATCTCCTTGTTGCTGAGTCCCTGTGCAACAAGCCCGATGATCTCATTTTCCTTCTCGCTGATACCGAATTTCGCATAGTCAAATCCCGGTTTGCCGCCCTGCATAAGCTCCGGAAGCCGACCGATAATACTGCTTCCGAACACGCTCTGACCGTTCATCACCGTCTCAAGCGCAGGAGCGATTCCCTGAAAGTCCTGCTTTAGAATATATCCCTTTGCTCCGATATTCAGCGCTTTGATTATGTATTCGTCGTCAGCAAATGTCGTGAGATAAAGGATCCTTGCATCCTTATGTCTGCCGAGAATGAGCTCGCCTGCCTCAAGCCCCGTCATGCCGTCCATCCGGATATCCATCAGAAGTACATCGGGATCATGCTTCTCATAAAGCTCCACAGCCTCTTTTCCGCTGCTGCCGAGAGCTGTAACGCTGATATTCCCTGCTGCCTCCAGAATCATTTTAAGCGACGCCGCAACTATCCTGTCATCGTCCACAACAACTATATTCATGACGCTTACCCCTTTTCCTTTTTCAATGTAATAAATATCCTGAATCCCTTTTTGCCGGAGGAGATCTTGATGATTCCGCCGAAATTTTCTACTCTGTCACGCATATTTGAGAGTCCGATTCCGTTTCCGCTGCTGACTCCGGAGCATTCGCCGTTATCCTCGATCATCAGCTGGTAAAATGCAGGATGCTCCCTGAGAATAACGCTTGCTTTGTCAGCCGAGCTGTGCTTGATTATATTTGAAACGCCCTCTTTGACAATGCTGATAATGCAAAGCTTCACTTTATTCGGAATATTCTCCGAGCAGTCGAACTCAGCTCTGACCGTGAGTCCGTTATCCCTGAGAGGCTTCACTGCGTCCCTGAGCGACTGCTTCATATCAACTGAATCATCGTGGAGATCATGAACGCTTCTGCGGATCGTGGTCATGGCATTATTCAGCGTATCGCTGAGACCCTCAAGCCCCTCTTTACGCAGATTTTCATCATCAATGATACGCAGCGCTCCCACCTGAAGAATCGAACGTGAAAGAAGATGTCCCACATTGTCATGAATCTCTCTTGCAATCCGGTTGCGCTCCCTGAGAGTAGCAAGGTGTATCTCGTTATCCTGATTTTCCTGCAATGCCTTGTTTTTCTCGGTCAGAAGCATAGTCAGCTCCGCCGAGCTGTCACGGGTCTGAATCAGCTTTTCTTCAAGCAGCTCCGCAGCCGAGGTTCTTTGCTGAACAATGACGGAAAACATCACAAATCCGCCCAACAGGAGAATCTGCCACAGCTCATGACGGCTGAAGCTGAATATAAATATCAGTCCCGAAGCTATGCACAGGGCATATCTTGAATCTGAGAGTATATCGTAGAGAACTACCGGAAAAAAGTAAAAGAATACCGGATTCCACAGGCAAAGCAGTATATAAAGAATTTCGGCGAACAGAGAAACTCTGCTTTTGCCTGCAAACTGACTGACCGACGATACAGCGATTGCCGACAGAAACGCCAGAACCGGAAGCAGCATGCTCTGCGTTTCCGAAAACAGCATACAGCAGCACAGCAGCAGCGGAGCTTTATCAATAATCCTTCTCATTTTCCGTCTCCTTTGCTTTTTTAAGGCAATACCGCATAAAGATGTGCGGTATTGCCTTAATATTGTATCACAATTTCCGGATTTTGTCTATCCATTGTAAAAAAACAGGGGACGCCCTCGCTTGCAGGACGTCCCTATGTCATATAAAGCATCTCAATTGACGCTTACAGCTCTTCTCTTGGTTTTCGCAATAAGAAGCACTACGCAGAACATTGCTGCTGAAAATGCAAGCTCTATTCCGATACATACAAGATATTCACTCATAACAAAGGTTTCTCCGCCTGTTCCTGAAATCATATTGTTCGCCCTGACGTACCAGTATGCAGGCAGAAATTTTCCGATGCTCAGAACTGTTCCGCTGAGAAGCTCCTGCGGAACGAATACTCCGCAGAGAAAGCTCATTCCGAGACTGATTACCTGTGCAATTACGTTGATTGCATTCTTCCCCGGAGCTATAACTGAGAGCAGGAATGCAAGCAGCATGGCAAAAATCAGGTAAACAAAGCCGTTAAGCATTGCAAGCAGTCCCTTCTCATTGAAAAGCATGGACTTGAACAGAACTGCCGCAACTGTCATCAGAATGATGTACAGAGCCGCTACGACGATCAAAGTTCCGGCGATCAGCTGAGTCATCTGACTTGTAAGCGAGAGACTCGAGCAGTTCATACGATTGCGGATATCGCTCTTTGTCATCACAAGAAGCGTCGGACAAAGCCCGGAGATAAGTACTATTATCAGAATGTATGCCAGATACTGGAAGAACATGCCTATAACACTGTCAAAATCAGCATTGGAGACGGAAAAATCAAGCGTTTCAACCTCGATCTCGTTTGCGGAAAGCTCCGCAGCCTTTGCAACGGCTTCGGTTATATCCATTCCGCCTGCGGTATATGCAGAAATCATGCTGATATACTGATTGAGCTGTGAGTCAAAGAACTGTGTTGAATAGCTTCCCGGCACACGGTAGTCGCTGAAAAGCCCCTCTGTCTCCCCTGCCGAAAGCTTCTCGGAATAGCCCTCGTTGATCGTCAGGATAATATCGGCCCTCCGATAGTAAAGCGCGTCGAGAATCTTATCCTTGTCATCCTCAATCTCAACTATATCGTGGCTGCTGCCGATATATTCCGCAAGAGCACGGCTTGCTTCGCTGTTGTCGAGGTCTGTGATACTGATGTCAAGCTGTGAGTCCTCGAACTCGTTTGTATCTGAGGATGTCATGGTCATTGCAACACAGATCGTCACAAATACAGTTACATAAATCATGGAGGAAAGCAGATGCTTTTTCATCACCTTCATGAACGTTTTAAATACTTGCATATTTTTTCCTCCTTGTAAGCAGGAATCCGCCTGCTGTGAAGATCACTGATATTATGAGAAGAGTTCCTGCGGTCTGAATGTATCTTGTGTAGTCATCGTAAATACTCAGGCAGTAAAATAAATCCGAAATAAGGGCAGCAGGATTGATTCTGTTGAACCACGGTGCATTTACTTCTACAACCGATTTCATATTTCCGACCATAAGTCCGCTCATGAAGCAAAGGAACATTGTTCCTGCCATTGCGATTCCGTTCTTCACCTGCATTGTCATTCTTCCTATCGAACCTATGAAGAAACCAATCGATACTCCTGCGAGAGAGCCAATTGCTCCTGAAAGATAAAGCAGAGGGATATTGTCTCCCATATCGACCTTCAGGACGAATACAAGATAAGTGGTGCTGAGAGCCGTGCAGAAGGTCTGAGCAACAAATGACGCAAGCAGAGCTGTTATTATCGATACAAGCTTATGTGTCGGAGATATGCATTTTCTTGCTCCGATTGCAGAGAGATTGCCCTGATTGTCAATCGCTGCCATAAGACCGCTTGTTGTTCCGAAAAGAGCTACCATAGCAATGAGATTGTGGAAATACTGAGCATAAGCGTCCATGTTTCCGCCGGAAAGCTCTTTTGTGTCAACACAGTTGATTTCCTCCGAAAGAGCCGCAATAACAGCTTCGAGCTTTTCGGGATTTCTCATAGCGGTATCGGTTATAATTGTTTTCTGAGTCTCGTACTGCTCGAGGAATGACTTGATAATTGACGGCATAAGACCAGTTCCGTTTACTGACATTGTAAGCTCCTCGCCGACATAGACGATACTGTGCACATCGCCGTCCTCGAGAAGCCTGCGGGCTGTTTCATCGTCGGTGTACTCCGGATTGAAAAGCGCATTGTCACCTGCGGAAAGCTCATCCATTACCGATCTGAACGTCTCGTCGGACTCAGCTCCGACTACGGCTACGGGAATCTCGCTGAACAGTTCATCCTCCTCGTAGAGATTGCCGAATGCCATATAGAAAAATGTTCCGAGAAGTATAGGAAACAGCATCATCCAGAAAATCAGGTCTTTCTGTCTGATAGTGTTGATAAGATTGTATTTGAAGTTATGCCAGAACATTATTGACCCTCCCCGTCACGCAGAGCTTTTCCCGTAATTTCAAGGAACACGTCGTTGAGCGTAGGCTGCTCGGAGTAGACTCTTCCGAAGGGCACATCCGCTTCTGCGAGAATTCCGAGAATTCTGACAAGATTATGCTTGCCGCCGCTGCATCTGATGATAAGCTTTCCGTCGGTAAAATCAGTCTCATAAACATGCTCAAGACTGCGGATACGCTCAATAACGGCTTCCTCGGGATTCAGTATCTCTATAGTGATCGTTTCGGTTTTGCGGATCATTTTCTTCAGCTCGTCTTTTGTGCCGATTGCGATATTCTTTCCCTTGTCGATAATTGCGATTCTTGTACAGATCTGCTCTACCTCCTCCATATAGTGCGAGGTGTAGATAATTGTTGCACCGTCTTTATTAAGCTCCTGAATTCCCTCGAGAATCCTGTTTCGGCTCTGAGGATCAACGGCAACTGTAGGCTCATCGAGAATGATCAGTCTCGGCTTGTGAGCTATTCCGCACGCTATATTCAGACGGCGGAGAAGTCCTCCCGAGAGCTTCTTGGGATAGAACTTCACAAAGCTTTCAAGTCCGACAAATTCGATTGCCTCCTCGACATATTTCTTCCTGAGCGCCTTGTCTTTAATGTAGAGTCCGCAGAAATAGTCGATATTCTCGTAAACGGTAAGCTCGTCGAGTACCGCTACATTCTGCATGATTACGCCGATATTGCTCTTTACCTTGTAATTGTCTGGAGCCATTTTCTGTCCGAAAATCTCAATCGTTCCCTTGTCGAACGTCAGAAGCGACAACAGACAATTGATTGCCGTTGTTTTTCCCGAGCCGTTCGGTCCGAGAAGCCCGAATACCTCTCCCTCTTTGATATCAATATTGAAGTGGTCGAGAGCGATCAGATCCTTGTATCTCTTAACCAGATTTTCTATTTTTACTACTGTTTCAGCCATGATTTTTTCCTCCGTTTCAGTTGTTGTATCTATTATATATCAGCCGCACAAAAATTGTAAGTGTAAAAAGTAAGATCGTCGTGTGACATTTGTCATGAAGTCAGATTACCTTTATCA
>JAFTPG010000012.1 GCA_017463375.1 Ruminococcus sp.
CCTTAAAATAATCTTAAGCTTTTTATAAATTCAGACAATGGCGACGTTTTTTGAATTCGAGTACACACAGAGTTGCTTCCTGATACTATTATAGCATATTCAACAATAAAATGCAACATCCTCATTAGAAAAACAGATATTTTTCATCAAACATACAAAGAACATACGGATGTATACATTAATATGTATAATAAGGAAAGCTGCCTGAGATGATTGTGAATTTTAGAAAAAATGCCTATAAATGCTGATTATTTAAGATTATTTTAAGCTTATGTGACTATAATCTAAAACATAGTAAAGGCCACCTCGATTCTACCCCTAAATGATAAAGGAGAATGATTAACATGAAAAATCTTACATTGAAAAAATTTCTTGCCGGAATGTCATCAGCATGCGTGATCGCGTCGGCACTTCCTCTCAGCCCTTTAGCTCAGACAGCTTCAGCTGAAACAGCTGATACAACAGCATCATATCTTCCCGGAGATGCAAACCTCAACGGCACTCTTGAAATTGATGACGCTGTAAAAATCATGAGCTACGTTACAAACAAGGATCAGTATCCTCTCTCTGAGGCAGCACTCAACAATGCTGACGTTTATCAGAGAGGCGACGGCATCAGCAATATGGACGCTCTTGCTGTTCAGAAGAGACTTGCTCAGCTCATCACACAGCTTCCTGAGTCTGTATTGGACGGTTATGAGGAGCCCATTACCGGCGTAAATTATATCCACCTCAAGAATACTTCGATTGAGACTGAGGGCGAGAACATGACTGTTGAGGGCACAACAGTTACTATCACAGCTTCAGGCGAGTATTACGTTGACGGTACACTTGACGACGGACAGATCATCGTTAACGTTCCCGATGAGGTTGCTGACCCTGAAACAGTTAAGATCTTCCTCAACGGCGTTAGCATCACAGGCACAGCAGCTCCTGCAATCTGGGTAGAGAATGCTGAGAATACCTCGATCAACCTCATGGAGGGTACTACAAATACACTCAGCGACGGTACTGTTGCATACAGCGGAGATTACCTCAGCACAGCTGTTATCGAAGCTAAGGACGATATTACAATCAAGGGTACAGGTACTCTCAATATCACGGCAAATACACAGTACGCTATCCAGTGCAATAATGATATCAAGTTCACAGAGGGTACAGTTAATATCGAGACAATACTTGAAGATGCCGTAAGAGGCAAGACATCCGTTACAGTCAAGGAAGCAGCTGTTCTCAATATTGACAGCGAGGGCGACGGAATCAAGTCAACTCAGGGCAATGTTGCAATTGAAGGCGGTACAATCTCCGTTAAGGCTGGAAATGACGCTATCCAGGCTGAAACTACAATTGATATCTCAGGCGGTACAGTTGTTGCCGGCGGTGACAGAGGTCTCACAGGAGTTGCAGGCGTAAACATTACAGGAGGTTCTGTAATTGCAACAGCTACAGACAACCAGACAGATTCAGCACTCCTTACAGCAACTCAGGGCACAATGCTTCTCAACTGCATCGCAGACGCAACAAATACTACAGACGGATGCTGGAAGAAAGCTAATACAATCGTTGTAAATGGTTCAACAACATTTGCTCCCGTTAAGAAGTATATGTATGTTCTTATCAGCGACGCTTCAATCACATCAGGTACTACATACAATCTCACAAATGGAAGTACAGGTGCCGTAGTTACTCATAATAATGAGCTTGACAATGTATTCACTACAACAGGTACAGTTACTTCGTTTGAAACTGTAAACATGAATTCAACTGGCGGAGAGGTTGTAGAGACTCCAGTGTCTTCTGACTACACAATCACTCTCGGCAGCACAGTTTCAACAAATGCTCCTGAGTCAGTAGCTACAGTTGCAAACAACGTTGTAACAATCATCCAGCCGGCTGTTTTCTCGGTTTCAGGTACAGCAAGCGAGGGACAGATCGTTGTTGACGTTGACAAGACTACATACGCTGACGGCGTGGTAGAGCTCGACCTTATGGGCGCAAACCTCACAAACACAACAACCTCACCTATCTACGTTGCTCAGATCGGCGACGAGGTTCAGATCGTCGCAAAGAGCGGCTATGACAACACTATCTCTGACGGCACAAGCTACACAAATGCTGACGGCGGAATGGGCGCAATCTACTCATGCGATGACCTCAAAATCAAAGGCAGCGGTAATCTCACAGTAAACGGCAACGCAGGCGACGGTATTGTCTGCAAGAACGACCTCAAGGTGTACAACGGCAATCTTACAGTAAATGCTGTTGACGACTGTATCAGAGGAAAGGACAGCGTAACTGTAGGCGATGTTGATGATACAAATTTCAGCTCACTTATCCTCAACCTCAAGTCCACAGCAGGCGACGGCATCAAGTCTAATAGCCAGGACGCTGCTACAACTGATAAGACATACGGTGTTGTAGATATCAACGGCGGTACGATCAATATGAACGTATACGGCGACGGCGTTCAGGCTGCACAGATCCTCAATGTAAACGGCGGTTCACTTGATATTACATCAACAGGTGATAGAAGCGTTGTAAGCTCAAAGGGTCTTAAAGCTGGATTTACAGATGACGAAACTGGTACAACTACAACAGGCGTTTTAAATGTAAACGGCGGTTATGTTAAAGCAAATACAGAGGATGACTGCATTAACTCCAATGGCGATGTTAATCTTATCGGCGGAAAGATTGACCTCACTATTGCGGGAACAGATTTCAACGGAGATGGTGATGGTCGTCAGGCTGTTCACGCTGATACTACTGTAAATCTCGGCAGTGACGGAAATGCTAATGTATATGATGACATGACTCTCGTAATTTACAATGCATACGAAGGAATCGAAGCATACAATATTTACCAGAAGAGCGGTACTACAATCGTTACTTCATTTGATGATGCATACAATGTAGCCGGCGGTGCTGATAACTCTGGCTCCTCAGGAATGTGGCCTGGACAGGGCGGCGGAATGTCCAGCTCAGGCGGCGGTGTTCTTGAAATCAGCGGCGGCTTCTCGATAATCAGCGTACAGGACGGAGACCACGACGGTTACGATTCAAACGGTTCATTCAGCATCACTGGTGGAATTTGCGTTTCAAACGGAAGTGAAGCATTTGACTGTGACGGCGGTGTATCATACTCAGGCGGCGTGTATGTTAAGAATGCAGGCTCAGGCGGCATGGGCGGCATGGGCGGCATGGGCGGCATGGGTGGCACCTCAATGACAGAGTCTGTAAATGTTTCCACATCTGTAAGCGCAGGTACAAGAGTAACTCTTTGCGACGGCTCAGGCAATGTTATTGTATCGTTCATCAATGATAAGGCTTGTTCAAGCCTTGTAGCAGGCTGCACAGCTTACTCAGGAGCTACATTCTACACAGGCGGAACTCTCACAGGTTCAACCTACTTCCAGGATCTCGACCAGACACAGCTTGCAGCTTACGGCGGAACACTTTCAGGCGGTACTGCAGTAAGCGGTTCAAGCTCAGGTTCAACAAATCGCCCGTATTAATATAACACTTGTATAGACAGGACTGATTTTTCAGTCCTGTTTTTATTCCCATTCATTCAAAATGCACAAATTGGTATCTAAGTGTTTGTATGATATGTAGAATCTATATTTTATTTTCAAAAGTCGAAGATTTTCTATTGACAATGCACAAAAACTGTGGTATTATATAAACAACAAAAGAGAACACAAACAAAAGGTTCTCAAGACTAGATTTACTTGGTTTGAGGTAACACTCAATGTAAATGAATTTTAGCGGAAAGGTGAGTGAGTCCAATGGCAGAAAGTGAAAATCAGCAGCGTGAAGTCGGCGGGCTTGCTGAGTAATTAAAATCAATCACAGGGATTATAGAACTTCAGTTTTGATCCATTATTGAAAAGAAAACATTGATTCAAATTATGACGCTAACGCAATGCTGTACAGGAAATCGGCTTCAGCTCTAAAATTAGATACAGGATTATCTGAGATTTCGACTTTACGTCTTGAAATATAGAGCCGAAAACACTAAATTTATAATAAAGGTGAGACCGATGAGAAAGTAACTTTTTTAATTTGAACTATATCAATTGAAAAAGGTGAGCCCAATGGAAGGATATAGATTTTACATACTTTAAAGAAAGAATGTGATCTTATGAAAGTTTTCAGGTATAACTTTAAAGAATAATCTGAAAGGGTGAGTCCACAGGGTAATTCAGCTAAGTGATGAAAGTCGCTTAATACAATTTAATACAAAACAAACCTCAGGTTGTCAGCCTGAGGTTTTTGTTTTGCTGTCGTTTCCGAGAATTTTCTGACGATAAAGAAAAGCGGACTGTTCCTGTTTATTATCACCAAATCGGTAATAAACACGGTCTTTCAGAGCGTCAGGAAGATACTGCTGCTTCACATAATGATTAGGGTAGTCGTGAGGATAGAGATAATTCTGACCGACAACATCTGCGCCTTTTCCATCGAAATGCTTATTCTGGAGATGACGCGGAAAATCAAGCGCATCGCATGACCTTACATCAGCAATCGCAGCATCAATCGCCGCCTCAGCGCTGTTGGATTTCGGAGCTGTCGCAAGGAGAATTATTGCCTCCGCAAGAGGAATTCTCGCCTCCGGCAGTCCGAGCTGGAGTGCAGAATCTACACAGCTTTTAACAATCGAAATCGCCTGCGGATAGGCAAGTCCGACATCTTCGGCGGCAATTACAAGCAATCGCCGTGAAAGTGAGATAATGTCTCCAGCTTCCATCAGACGAGCAGCATAGTGGAGAGCCGCATTTTCGTCCGAACCACGGATAGATTTCTGCAAAGCCGAAAGCAAATCGTAGTGCTGGTCGCCGTCACGGTCATAGCGCATATTGCTTCGCTGAGCTAGGATTTTCAGCGATTCCTCAGTAACAGTAATCTTTCCGTCGGAAATTTCACCGCAGACCACACAAAGCTCCGCAGTATTCATTGCCTTGCGCACGTCACCTCCGCAGCCGTAAGCGATCGTTCGGCAAATTTCATCGCTTGCAGCAATTTCAGTTCCGGACTCCTCAGAAATTATACGAAAAGCCCTTTTTATAGCAGGTATAAGCTGTTCAGCTGACACCGGCTTGAACTCAAAAACAGTACTACGGCTGATAACAGCGTTGTAGACAGAGAAATACGGATTTTCCGTAGTTGAAGCAATCAGCGTGATATCGCCGTTTTCGATATATTCAAGGAGACTCTGCTGCTGCTTTTTGTTGAGATACTGGATCTCATCAAGGTATAGGAGTATTCCGTTCTCCGAGCCGAATGTGCCGATTTCAGCAACAACGTCCCTTATGTCTGAGGTTGAAGCATTAGTACCATTGAGCTTATGGAGCGTCATATCGCAGTTCTCGGCAATAATGCGTGCAACGGTAGTTTTTCCAACTCCCGACGGACCATAGAAAATCATGTTAGGGATTTTTCCACTGTCAATTATTCGGCGGAGCGGCTTACCCTCAGCAAGAATATGCTCCTGTCCCACAACATCGGCAAGGGTTTTGGGGCGTATTTTATCGGCTAATGGTGTGGACATGGTGTGCCTCCTTTTCGTTGTGTTAGTAATATAAATCAGAATTTATCTTCCTAAAGTTTCAGCAAATACCTGTATTAAAATCTCATTCGGTATATTCTGATTCACATATATCTGCAACATACCTTTGGGAGTAATTTTATAACTTATCAATTCTTCCATATGCTGAATTACCGCTTGAGCCTCAATATTAATATGGTCTTTAAACGGTATCAATCTCACGAAAGACTCACCAACATAATAACTTGGCAATTTTGCCCACATTGTTTCTACTAAATCAAAAGAAACACTGTTATATATCAACTGGCGCAATGCATTGAACACATCCACAATTTCCGCAGGATATTTTTCGATATACATTTTAACCTGTTCATTCATTTTACATACCTCATCAAATTATGATTTGTATTACAAAACATACTAAAAACACAGGGACGGACAGCCCGTCCGTCCCAAATATTGCATCTATTACTTATAAAGCGGATACTTATCGCAGATTTCAGTAACACCGGCACGAATTTCGTCAGCCTTGTTCTCGAAATCAGTAGCACAGAGGTAGATATACTCAGCGATCTTCTCCATCTCCTCAACGCCGAGACCACGAGTAGTAACAGCAGGAGTACCAATTCTGATACCGCTTGTTACGAAGGGCTTCTCAGGATCGTTGTGGATAGCGTTCTTATTAACTGTGATGTAAACCTCATCGAGTCTGTGTTCAAGCTCTTTACCAGTGATATTGAACGGACGGAGGTCAACGAGCATGAGGTGGTTATCAGTACCGCCTGAAACGAGGTTGAAGCCTCTCTTTACAAGACCGTCAGCGAGAGCCTTAGCGTTCTCAACGATTCTGGTCTGATACTCCTTGAACTCAGGCTTGAGAGCCTCACCAAAGCAAACAGCCTTAGCAGCGATAGTGTGCATAAGCGGACCGCCCTGAGTACCGGGGAAGATAGCGGAATTAATCTTCTTAGCGAGATACTCATTATTAGTAAGAATCAGACCGCCTCTTGGACCTCTGAGAGTCTTGTGAGTAGTTGTAGTAACGATGTCTGCATACGGTACAGGTGACTCATGGAGACCTGCTGCTACGAGACCAGCGATATGAGCCATATCGACCATGAATAATGCACCAACGGCTCTTGCGATTTCAGAAAGACGCTTGAAGTCAATAGCTCTGGGATAAGCAGAAGCGCCTGCTACGATAAGACGAGGCTTTGCCTTAACAGCAAGCTTATATACTGTATCATAGTTAATAGTCTCTGTCTCGTCATCAAGACCGTAGGAAACGAAGTTGAAGTACTTACCTGAAAGGTTAACAGGTGAACCGTGAGTAAGGTGACCGCCGTCTGCAAGGCTCATACCGAGAACTGTGTCTCCCGGCTGGAGAACTGCGAAGTAAGCAGCAGTATTAGCCTGAGCACCTGAATGGGGCTGAACATTAGCAAACTTAGCGCCAAAGAGCTTACAAGCTCTCTCAATAGCAATCTTCTCAACTACGTCTACGCACTCACATCCGCCGTAGTAGCGCTTGCCGGGATAACCCTCAGCGTACTTGTTAGTGAGAACAGAACCCATAGCAGCCATAACTGCGGGAGAAACGATATTCTCACTTGCGATAAGCTCGAGGTTTCTCTGCTGACGAGCAAGCTCCTTGCCCATAGCCTCGCCGACCTCGGCGTCATAATTTGAAACAAAACCGATTGAATCCATAAGATCGTTATACATTTGAGTAACACTCCTTTTTTAGTCTGAAACTGCCAGATAACGGCATTATCATATTTATTATACACTACTGCGGCACAAATTTCAATAGCTTGTACAGAAAAAATTGGATTATTCGGATTTTCCTATAGAAAAAATCGCCAAACTTTCGTAAAAATTATATTGAATAATTGTAATAAATACTTAACAATACTCTGGGAATATTATCGAATTCTTTGATAATACAGATAAAAAGGGCGTATTTTGTGATGATGTTGTAAAATGTCGGAAAATTTTTCTTGATTTATGATCCCGAGTATGATATAATATCATTCGTAGAACAAAAGAAAAATAGAAAAAAAGAACAAAGGAAAGGTGTCGGAGTATTTATGCTGCGGCATTTTTTCTATTTACATAAAAACCGTACAGCTTAATCGCTGTACGGTTTTCGATCATATTGTGATGAACTGACTGCTTGCGTATCCTACGATACCATTATAGCTGACAACGTACCATCCGTTGGTTTCGCCGTAGATAGTTACTGTTGAGCCGTTTGGAATCGAACCGATAACGGCTGAGTTGACAGACGGGAATTTGCGTATATTCAGGTTAGAGCCGTCTGTAGTAACGGTACCCCATCTGACAGCTGTCGGGTAAATGAACGGAATCCCGAAATAATCACAGAGCGACCGCACAAGATTCACAGCAATTTCGTTGAGATTATTTTTGATCCAGGCTTCATCAGCATAATTATCATGATATCCCAGCTCGCAGAGAACAGCAGTAGCTTTTGTCTGAGTGACTTCGCCGAGCGTTGTGGTCGGACGTGCAGTTACTTTATCAGGCAGAGGATAAATCGCCATCAGGTTATTGGCGATAATATTGGCAAGCTTCTCACTGTTCTGACTGACGGGAGAATAATATATATCAATTCCCCGCAGTTTTCCGGCAAGCATTTCCGGAGCAGCATTTGAGTGAAGTGCAAGATGAACATCAAAATTTCCAGAGTTTGAATCGCTGATAGCGCCGGCAACATTTCTGGAAGGATCGTTGCGGACATACTGGATACCGCTTGAACGCAGATAAGGCTCCATTCTGTCAGCAATCAGATTCATATACAGCTCCTCGTTGCCCTCAGTTGCGTATTTATTCCATTCCTGAGTCGAGGGGCTTAAAAATACCTTTGGCATAATAATTTTCCTTTCAGTGAATTGAGATTACATCTCAATATTATTTTATGCCAATGGATCAAAAATGGTATTAAAGACTTTTATAGACTTCTTCGCAGATAAATTCAGCCTGCTTGGTAGTACCTGCACCGCTTATCTGAGTGAAATAGAGCACAGCAATATTATTCGCTGGATCAGCACAGAAGAAAGTACCTGTCCAGCCATCCCAGCCGAACTCGCCTTTGACAGTCTTTAGCTGAGAATACTCAGGCTCGACAAGAATCCGCATAAAATTTGCATAATTATAGCCTTTAAGTCTGTCCCACATACCGCTGAGCTGAGTGCTGTTAAGCTGGGGAGTTGTCATGAATTCAAAAGTTTTCTCACTGAACAGTCTCACACCATTGAATTCGCCTTTATTGGCAAGCAAACGTGCAAATTTTGAATAGTCCTCAATTGTTGAAACAAGTCCCGCACCGCCTGACTCAAACGCCGGGGATTTTGTATAATCGGTAAGACCGAGGTAATTATTATAATCACGTCCGAGACCATTTTCCTGCCACGAATAAAGAGCTGCGAATCGGTTGAGCTTATCGGAAGGAACATAAAATCCGGTATCATTCATCCCGAGCGGTTCAAAGATATTTTTGCGGAGAAATTCTCCGTATTTCATACCTGAAATCACTTCAACGATTCCGCCGATAATATCAGCTGAAATGCCATAATACCAACTATCACCCGGTTTGAAAAGCAGCGGTATCCCGGCAGCCTTTCTGCAAATCTCAGCAGTGGTAAGCTCAGTGCCGTTTTTCTGCCCCAGAATTATCTCATCGAAGAGCTTTGCAGCGCCCCTTACAGAAGCTCCCCAGTTGTCTGCATAGGGGATACCCGAAGTCATATTGAGAAGATGGGATATTTTCATATCAACAGGACAGGGAAGGATTTTCTCATCCTCAACATAGGTCAATGACGAGAATTCCGGAAAATATCTGGAAACAGAATCGTCAGGGGAGAGAAGACCTCTGTCGATCAGAATCATCGCAGCTGCGGAGGTTATAGATTTTGAGAGAGAAAAAAGCCTGAAAATTGTATCTCTCTTCATCGGAATTTTGCTTTCTCTGTCGGCATAGCCGAAAAAGCCTGAATAAATCTCCTCGCCGTCTTTGAACAACAAACAATTTGAACCTACAGTCTCTCCGAAATTGAGAGCGTCGCCTATAATTTTATCAATATAATCTTTCATATTTATCTACCTCGAATCAGTAATTCTGCAAATATTATAGCCTACTTCTGGGAGGATGTCAATAAACGAGCGAAAAACCGTATATTTTTAGATAAAACATAAAAATATACCACAGCTCTTGATTTTTACGCTTTAAACTGGTATACTATGAAAAGAATACTTTAATCGGAGATGGAAGATATGAAAATACTTGTTGTCGGACTTGGACTTATCGGAGGTTCTATCTGTAAGGCACTGAAAAAATATACCGATTACACTGTTATCGGAAGTGATTTGAATAAGGAAACGGAACAGACCGCTCTTGCGGAAAAAAGCATTGACACAGTCTTTTCAGGAGATTTCAGTGAATCAGACCTGGTTATTATTTGTCTGTATCCTGAAGCTGCTGAAAAATATTTTGCTGAAAACGCTTCATCTATGAGCAGCGGAACTCTTGTTACAGATGTCTGCGGAATAAAGGGCAGTTTTGCTGAACGAATGAAGAAAATTGCCGCTGATAACTCAATGGAATACATTGGTATTCATCCTATGGCTGGAAAAGAGTTCGGAGGATATGCGAACAGTACGCCCGATCTATTCGTTAATGCCAACTTTATCGTGGCTCCGTTTGAGGACAGCAGCGAGAAAAATACCGATCTTTTGAAAAAACTTGCACAACAAATGGAAGCCGGTAAAATAGTTGTAACCTCTCCCGAGAATCACGATAAAATGATTGCGTATACTTCACAGCTTGCACACATTGTTTCAAGTGCATATGTCAAGAGTCCCGAACTCGAGCTTGAATGCGGATTCAGCGGAGGAAGCTTCCAGGACATGACCAGAATTGCGACCATGAACGAAGTTATGTGGACAGACCTCTTTATGCAGAATAAAGAGAATCTCAAATTCGAGCTTGATACTCTTGTTAAAAATCTCAAGAAATACAGCGACGCTCTGGAGAATTCTGACGCTGAAACTATGAGAGAGCTGATTCGTGAGGGAAGAATTCTCAAGGAAGAAAACCTGAAGAGAAGAATCGGACAGCCAAACTGATTCAGATAAAATCAGCCAATTAAACATATTCTGATTTTCCACTTGATTTTTTGTCGGATATGTTGTATAATGTATTATATCAAATGGCTTAAGCCGGATTGGAGATTATATATTATGTCAGAGATGAACGAATACACACCCGAGCTTTTTGAGCTTATCGATGAAGATGGTAATAAAAAGAATTTTGAAATGATTGACGCTGCTGAACTTGATGGTGAGCAGTATTTCGCAATGGTTCCTGCAATCGAAGACGATGATTTTCTCAATGCTGACTGCGACCTCGTTATTCTCAAAGCAATCGAGGATAACGGTGAGGAAATTCTCGCTTCAATAGAAGATGATGCTGAATTTGAAAAGGTATGTGCATTCTTCATGAAGCGTCTTGAGGAAGCTATGGATGAAATGGATGAGTGCGACTGCGGCGATGAAGACTGCTGCTGCCACGACGATTCCTGCGGCTGTCACTAATTTTTTACAAAATACATAAATTAGGTATTGATTTTTTGATTTATATGTGCTATAATATAAACAGATAAGAGATATTCTGCCTTGTTCGGGTAATTATAGTTTTTATAATCCAACACATCTTAAAAGGGAATTCAGCTCCGGCTGTGGACTGCAGACCTCCCGCTTGCGGAAGAAGGGAGCGAGAAGCATTCGGGCGTTTACCCACCTGCTTCGTGCGGGTTTTATACGCTATATGACGGCAAGGCGGTTTATTTTTATCTATATATGTATTGCGAAAGCGGTTTATACCGCTTTTTTTGTTGCGTAAGGCTAATAAAAGCGTTTTTTCATCATCATGTACTTGACAAATTTATCAAAGCATGATATAATGAAGAAAAAATTAGGAGAACAATTTCAATGAATAATAAGTGCTTTAACAACTTATATTTTTATCAGAGCTCAAGCTTCTTTTTTAGCTTCGAGTTTATTTCTGGTGCCCAAAATTAAAGTTCGCAAAGCATGGATTTATTGATTAAAAGTGTAATTAAAACCGTTGCTTTCGTATATTAAAGCGGCGGTTTTTTCGTTCTCAGGAGGTAATATTATGATTATTATTCTTAAGGAAAATGCAAACAAGAACGATTACGATTCACTTCTCGGAATGCTCTCGGAAAAAGGAGTAAAGGTTTCCGGAATCAACGGCGTAAACCACAATATTCTCGGTCTTGTCGGTGACACTTCAAAGCTTGACATTGAGCTTATCAATGCTCAGCCTGTTGTTGAGCGAGTTCAGCGTGTTCAGGAGCCGTACAAGGCTTGCAACAGACAGTTCCATCCCGAGGATACTATCGTTGACGTATGCGGCAGAAAAATCGGCGGCGAGCATATTCAGATCATCGCAGGTCCCTGCTCAGTTGAAAACGAGGATCAGATTATCGAAACTGCTGAGGCAGTAAAAAAATCAGGCGCTACAATGCTCAGAGGCGGAGCATTCAAGCCCAGAACCTCTCCCTACGCTTTCCAGGGACTCCACGGAGAGGGAATCAGGCTTCTTCTGGCTGCAAAGAAGGCTACAGGACTTCCGATTGTAACAGAAATCATGGCTGCCGAGCACCTCGACCTCTTTGCTGATGTAGACATCATTCAGGTAGGCGCAAGAAATATGCAGAATTTCGAGCTTCTCAAACAGCTCGGAAGAAGCAATAAGCCAATTCTTCTCAAGAGAGGTCTCGCTAACACTATGGAGGAATTCCTCATGTCTGCTGAGTACATCATGGCAGGCGGAAACAATAACGTAATGCTCTGCGAGAGAGGTATAAGAACTTTCGAGACTTATACAAGAAATACTCTTGACATCGCAGCAGTTCCGCTTCTTCACCAGCGTTCACATCTCCCGATCGTTGTTGACCCCAGCCACGCTACAGGTCTTACATCTCTCGTTGAGCCGCTTTCACTTGCTTCAATCGTAGCAGGAGCTAATGCTCTCATTATCGAGGTTCATAACAATCCTGCCAAAGCTCTCTCTGATGGTGCACAGTCACTCACTCCCAAGCAGTTTGACGATGTGATGAACAAGCTCAAGCCGCAGATTGAATTCAGCGGAAAAATCCTCGGCTAGGATGACATAAATATAGGATACAGAGGTGGCTGTTATGAAAAGAATCAGAGTTAATACAAGCAAACCATACGATGTTGTGATCGAACGCGGAAGCATAAACAAATGCGGTAAATATATCGCTGAAATTGCAAAGTCTAAAAAAGCTGCAATCATCAGCGACGATATCGTTGAGGAACTCTATGGAGAAACCGTCATTAATTCACTTAAAGAGAACGGTTTCGAGTGTACTATGTTCTCTTTCAAGAATGGAGAGGCTTCAAAAAATCTCTCTGTCCTGAGCGATATCTACGAATTTCTCTGTGCAAGCAATATTACGAGAAACGACCTTATAATTGCTCTCGGCGGAGGAGTTGTCGGCGATATTACAGGCTTTGCCGCTGCTACTTTCCTTCGCGGAGTAGAGTTCGTTCAGATTCCAACAACTCTTCTTGCACAAATCGACTCCTCGGTAGGAGGCAAAACCGCAGTTGATCTTAAATGCGGAAAGAACCTTGCCGGAGCTTTCAAACAGCCTGCCCTTGTAATCTGTGACAGTAATACTCTTAAAACTCTTACTCCCGAGATCCTTGCCGATGGCATGGCTGAAGCAATCAAGTACGGAATGATTCGTGATGAAAAACTCTTCGATCTGATTGCTCAGCACAATCTTGATAATGTCGATGAAGTTATGGACGAAATCGTTTACACCTGCATTGATATCAAGCGTATCGTGGTCGAGAACGATGAATTCGACAGGGGAGAGCGAATGATTCTTAATTTCGGTCATACGATCGGTCATGCAATCGAGGGATACCATAATTACATAAATTTCACTCACGGAAAAGGCGTTGCAGCCGGAATGGCATATATCACACGCAGATTTGCCCCCGATTTATCTGAACAGCTTGAGAACTGCATAAAAGCATACAGACTCCCTATCGACTCCGAAGCTCCTATGAACGAGCTTCTGCCGTTCTGCTCCAAGGATAAAAAGCGTGAATCAGGCAATATAAACTATATTGTCTGCAAGGAGATCGGAAAAGCTGAAATCGTAAAAACAACTGTTGCCGAGTTTAACAGACTCATGGAGGAAGCGTAATGGATATAAGAATACAGCCTTGCAAACTGAGCGGAGATGTTTCAATTCCGTCCTCAAAAAGCTATGCTCACCGTGCGTTGATCTGTGCCGCCCTTGCATCAGGAAGATCTGTAATTGACGGAATAAGTATGTCAAAGGATATCGAAGCAACTATCTCGGCAATGTCAGCTCTCGGAGCCGACTGCACAGTAGGCGAGAATGGCAGAATCATCGTCGATGGAATCACAGCTCCATCTGAGAAAGCAATAATTGACTGCAACGAAAGCGGTTCAACCCTGCGTTTTGTAATACCAATCGCTGCCGCTCTCGGAGCTGATGCTGAATTCCGGGGCAGAGGACGTCTCCCCGAAAGACCTATTGATATTTACACCAGAGAACTTTCTAAAAACGGCATAAAGTTTGAGTATAATAATACCATGCCCTTTGAGATTTCAGGTCAGCTTTCTTCCGGAGTCTACGAAATTGAAGGAAATGTCTCCTCACAGTTTATTACAGGACTGCTTTTTGCTCTTCCTTTGCTGAAAGGAGATTCCGTAATTAAGCTCACTTCAAAGCTGGAATCCAAGCCGTATGTTGATATAACTATCGACTGCCTGAAACGTTTCGGTATTGAGATTGAAGAGAGTGACGAAAGCTATATCGTCAAAGGCTCCCAGAAATACATCCCGTGCGACGTAACTGTTGAGGGAGATTACTCTCAGGCTGCATTCTTCTACACTGCGAATGCACTCGGCAGCAGCATTAACCTTAAAAATCTGAACCCTGAAAGTGTTCAGGGAGATAAGAAAATCCTTGATATTATCTCTGAAATGTGCTATAATGGAACAGTATTGAAAAAATTTAATGCAGATTGCTCTGATATTCCTGATCTCGTGCCGATTCTCACCGTTTTAGGCTGCTTCGGAACCGAAACTTCAGAAATTTTCAATGCAGAACGTCTGAAAATCAAGGAAAGCGACAGACTTGAAGCTATTTCTGTAACGCTGAACAAGCTCGGCGGAAATGTAACCGTTACTGAGGATGGATTGATTATTGAACCAGTTTCCTCACTTCACGGCGGCATAGTTGACAGCTTCGGAGACCACAGAATTGTTATGTCTGCTGCCATTGCGGCAACTATGGCTGACGGAGACATAATCATCAAGAACGCACAAGCAGTAGAAAAATCGTATCCTGACTTTTTCAGAGACTATAATAATCTCGGAGGTAAAGCTAATGTCATCACTTTGGAATAACCGTATTTCCATATCCATTTTCGGCGAATCCCACGGTCCCGCTATAGGAGTAATTATTGATAATCTGCCGCCCGGCGAATATATAGATATCGAAGAACTCGGACGTTTTATGTCCAGAAGAGCTCCCAAAAAAGACGGAACTACAACTTCAAGAAGCGAAAAGGATATGCCGCAGATTCTGTCAGGTGTGTTCAATGACAGAACTACGGGAACTCCTCTCTGTGCTTTCATTCAGAATACCGACACTCATTCAAGCGATTATTCAAATATTTCAAAGCTTGCAAGACCGGGACATGCAGATTATACCGGAGCAATACGCTACAGAGGATTCAATGATGTGAGAGGCGGAGGTCACTTCTCAGGACGCCTTACAGCGCCGCTTTGCTTTGCCGGAGCTGTCTGCGGGCAGATTCTCGAGCGCAGAGGCATCTACACAGGCGCTCATATTGCTGAAATCCATAATATCAAGGACTCTGCTTTTGACCGAGTAAACGTTTCCCGTCAGGATATTATAGATGTGCGCTATAAGGAATTTCCTGTAATTAACGATAAGAAGGGCGCTCAGATGAAGGAGGATATCCAGAATGCTAGAATGGGATGCGAATCTCTCGGAGGCATTATTGAGTGCGCTGCAATCAATGTTCCGGCAGGAATCGGTTCTCCGATATTTGACGGACTTGAGAATTCCATAGCTCAGCTCATTTTCGGAATTCCTGCTGTAAAGGGTTTGGAATTCGGTGCAGGCTTCATGGCAGCTAAAATGGTCGGAAGCCAGAACAACGATGAATTCTATGCAGACGAACACGGACACGTCCTCACTAAGACCAATAATCACGGAGGTATTCTCGGAGGTATATCTTCAGGTATGCCGATAACTCTTAACGTTGCGATCAAGCCGACTCCTTCTATCTCACAGCCTCAGAATACTGTTGATTATCACGATATGAAGAACGAGGTTCTCAGCGTTAAAGGTCGTCATGATCCATGCATCGTTCCCAGAGCTGTACCGTGCGTTGAATCTGCGGTTAATATTGCTCTTCTTGCTCATATGCTTGATTACCCCAACTTCAGTTAGGTGATTTGCCATGCAGGATGAAAATATCTTCAAAATGTCTCAGGCAGCTGACTTTGAAATAAAGGACGTGCCGACTCTTAATATACTGCTTTGCTATCTTATGTATAAGATCGACCGTTCTGTTGAGGTTGAACACCTTTATGAAATTGCAGTAAGTACCGGACTTATAAATTATTTCTATTATCAGGATTCTATTGATTATCTGATAAAAAATGAATGTATTCTGGTAGAAAAAAACGAAAGCGGCACGGAGCAGTATGTGCTTACATCTAAAGGCACTACATGTGCCAAACAGCTGAAGAATTATGCTCCTAAAGCTTATAGAG
Organism: Ruminococcus sp.; assembly: GCA_017463375.1. Lineage (GTDB taxonomy): Bacteria > Bacillota > Clostridia > Oscillospirales > Ruminococcaceae > Ruminococcus. Next base: position 16,470 of record JAFTPG010000012.1, read on the forward strand.
ACAAGCTTGTGCTTGCTGCTTTGAAATATTTTGCAAGACTGAAATTTGAGCAGGAAATTAAGATTGAATATATTCCGCTTGAAAACGGATATTACACTCATGTAAGATGTCTTGATGCAAAGTGTGATTTAATGGATTTAAAGCTTTACGCTCCCGACCTGAGACAGGCTAAGCTCCTCGGAGAAAAAATAATGCTCAATCCTTCGGGATTCTATGGAAAAGTAATTGATCTTGCTCTTTCCAATAAAGAAATTCCTTATGATTTGACAGATAATTAATAAAAGCTCCCGATTTGAAATCGGGAGCTTTTAATTTATGTCTCGCGTCTGATAACAGTACCCTCAGGAAAAATCATATCGGACCTGAAGGAAAATTTCATCATTGCATGATTAGCGGTAGATATCGCCTGATCATTCTCGTCAAAGAGCTTTTCAAGAGTCATTGTAACAGGTTTCTTTCCGGGAGAGAGTATCTCAACCGTATCTCCGGCAAAAAAACGATTTCTCTGAGTACAGTAAACCGTACCGTTCTCGCATTTTTCCACTACAGCAACAACATCATAGTTTCTGATATAACCGCTGTTTTCGTAGTACTGGGATTCTTCAGGAGTACCGAAAAAGAATCCGTTTGAGTACTTTCTGTGGCTTACCTTATAAACTTCATCGTGAATCCAGTCTGACAGCTTGAAATTATCAGGATTTTCATAGTACTCGTCAACTGCCATTCTGTAGGCATTTGTCACGACGGCAACATAATACGCAGATTTTGCACGGCCTTCTATTTTCAGACTCATTACGCCTGCGTCGGCAAGCTTGTCAATGTGATCGATCATGCATAAATCCTTGGCATTGAGAATATATGTACCCTTTTCGTCCTCAAAGACAGGGAAGTACTCTCCGGGACGTTTTTCCTCCATAAGATGATATCCCCAGCGGCACGGCTGAGCACATTCCCCACGGTTGGCGTCACGATTTACAAGATACTGAGAAAGCAGACATCTTCCGGAGAATGAAACGCACATCGCTCCGTGGACAAAGGCTTCAATATCAAGCTCGGGACTGGTTTTTGCCCGGATTTCGGCAATTTCATCCAATGAAAGCTCCCGAGCGAGAACAATGCGCTTTGCACCCATATTATAAAGCTCTCTTGCAGTGACGTAGTTAACGATTCCCGTCTGAGTTGAAATATGTATTTCCATATCAGGAGCATATTTCTTTATCAAAGCAAGCAGACCGATATCAGCCACAATCAGTGCGTCTACCTTAGCCTCTGCAGCTTCTTTGACAAACTGTTCAAACTGAGGAATTTCGCTGTTTCTTGGGAGAGTATTACAGGTAAGATAGACCTTTATTCCTCTTGCATGAGCTGTCTCAACAGCCTGAACAAGACCTTCAAAATCAAAATTCATAGGTGAGGAACGCATACCAAACTGTTTTCTGCCGAGATATACAGCGTCTGCACCATAATCAATTGCTGCTTTGAAACGTTCAGCATCTCCTGCCGGAGCAAGAACTTCAAGTCTGTTCATTATTCATCACCCTCCTGAGCTTCGCTTTCCTTAGCGGCAGCAATATCCTGTTCGATCTGAGCCTGATAAGCTTCATGCTCTTCAAGTGTAGCAGAGAAATAAGTCTGCCCCGTATTGACATTAGCGATAAAGTAGAAATACTCACTCTCAAATGCAGCAAGAACAGCGTCAATGGCTTCAATACCGGGATTACAGATAGGTCCCGGAGGAAGTCCTGTACCAACATAAGTATTATACGCATCAATGATCGCCTGATCATAAACATCCATATGCGGCTTGATCACATTTTCAGCATAGAGTCTTGTCGGGTCGGACTGAAGCTGCGGGAAAATATCGGGATTATTCAATCTGTTCCAGAATACGGAGGCAACCATAGTCATGGAATCCATAGTTGCAGCCTCACGCTGTACAATTGAAGCAAATGTAATCAGCTGATCGAGAGAGAGATTGAGCTGTTCCATTTTCTGATAGCGTTCTTCAGTCATTTTATTGTCAAAGTTGACATAAATCTTCATGCAGACCTGCTCAGGATCCATATCTTTGTAGAAGAAGTAGGTATCAGGGAACAGGAAGCCTTCCATTCTATAGAATCTGAGACTGGACGGAGGAGAAAGTCTGTCCTCAAATGCAAAGCCGAGGTCGCCAGCATTGAAGTTGAAGAGGAAATCGTCAACAGAGCAAACACCGTTTTCTTCGAGAATTTCCGCAGCCTCATACAGCGTAATACCCTCCGGGAAAGTAACTTCAACAGATTCCTTTTTTTCACTCTCCAAAGAAGTAAGCTCCTGAATGATTGTTTCGTACGCCATATTCGGACGGACAAAATGCTCACCGGCAATATATGCTGAGTCCGAATTACTGAGACGTGAGAACAGTTTAAAAAATTCGGGAGATTTAATGATTCCATCATTCTCAAGGATACGAGCGATGTCCTCAGTTGTAGCGCCATCAGGAATAACGATACGCTGAGTTTTCTCACTCTTTCCGATACCAAGCATATCCTTGCCGTAAGCAATGATAACCAAAGAGAGACAAATTGAAACAGCAAAAATAAATGTAGTCAGAATCAATACTCCCGGCAAGCGGCTTCTTTTCTTTTTGCGTTTTTTCTTTTTATTCTTTGAACCATTAGAAGGTGCTGTGCTCTTTCTTTTCATCATATCCTCAGACGGATATCTTTCAGGAGCCTTTCGTATTCTTACCTCAGACTGATAATTCTGAGGTACGGCATTGACTTTTTCGCTCTTCTGATTTGAAAAAGTTTCTGTTTTTGAAAAGTCATCCACAGGCTCATCAGATGACGGAGACTGTACGCTTTCAGTTCGATACAAACCTGTAGCTTCTCTGTCGGGAACAGCAGGTTCATTCTTCTTATCCAGCTCGTTCAGTATATCATTGATGATATCGTCATTATTACCTTTATTTGCCACTGCAATACACCATCCTTTCTTCTGTAACAACAGCATTAACTCTTAAATCATGAGAAAGAGCCGGAAGTTCAGCAACAAGCAGCTCTTCATAAGTAAAACCGATCGTATATAATTTTGGAAAAACAGCTGTGAATCTGTCATAGAAACCGCCGCCGTATCCCAGTCTGATACCTGTTTCGGTAAAAGCAAGTCCGGGGACGATACAAACCGTCCTGTCCGTAATCTCCGGAGTATCATTGCTCTCATCCGGTTCGGGAATGCCGTATTTTCCCGGTTTAAGGCTGTCGGGAGAACTGATATAATAGAATTTCATTATTCCGTTATCATAGCATTTAGGACAAGCTATTTTTTTCTTTAATGACAGCAGCTTATCTATCAGATAACCTGTTCCAAGCTCAGAACCAAACGAAGCATACAACAGAATCGTATCGGCAGCTGCTATTTTATTGCACTCAAGCAGAATATCAGCAGCAGCTGAGGCTTTTGATTCCTTTTGTCCGATCAGACTGCGTTTTTCCTTATACAATCTGCGTAAGTATTTCTTATCCTGCATATCAATCACAGAGAATAGCCTTACTGAGCTTATTGCTAGCTTCTGCGGACGTGAGCTTCTCCACGAGCTTCAGACCAAACTTAACTGCAACTCCTGCTCCTCTTGCGGTAATAATATTTCCATCAGCCTCAACTGAAGAAGAACCGATTACAGCGCCTTCAAGCTGATTTTCAAAGCCCTCATAGCAAACCGCAGTCTTACCTCTGAGAAGTCCTTTATGACCAAGGATCGAGGGAGCTGCACAGATTGCTCCGATATAGATGTTTTTTTCGGTGCAGTAGTCAATAGCTTTCTGTACATATTCATTTTTCTCAAGATTGAGAGTACCAGGCATACCACCTGGGAGAACGATCATCTCGAGGTTGGTATCAAGAACGATTTCCTCAGCAGCAATATCAGCGGTAACCGGAATATTATGTGCACCCATAACTGTTTTGCCGCTGACTCCGACTGTAATTACCTCTTTTCCGCTTCTTCTGAGCAGATCAATGGGTGAAATAGCTTCGATTTCCTCGAAACCGTCTGCAAGAAAAACATAAATCATAAAAAATCCTCCAATACCGCAGCATTAAAGCGTGCGGTTTTCTTATTTAAAAGTAACTATATACTTATTATGAATGAATGCCGGATGATATGAGAGCTTAGACTTTCTCAATCCCTCAAGCCCAAGATCCTCCTCACGGTTAATATACTCATAATCGGAAGCAAACTCCCTGGCAAAGCAATTGTTGATTCCTGCATATATACCGTTATAGGAGGTATCTCCCTTTTCGATATGAATGCAGAAAGTATTGGAATTCAATCTCTCTCCGATTGTAAATGCAGCTGTCTGACCATCAATTCTTATAATACCGCCTTTGAGTCCAAGCTCGTTAAAATAGGTAAAATAGGTATTGATCGCAAACTGTTCGGCAACATAGGAATGAGAGCTTCCATCTGTCTTGTTGTTATAGGTAATCGCACCAAAAGCAATACAGTCATCGAAATCTTTTTCTGTAATTGCGGAGAAAGAAAAATTCTGCTTTCTGAAATTAGCAAGATGATTCCTTTTACTGTGATATTTTTTTCCGGCAAGATTAATAAGGTCATCCGAACGATAAATGTAATCAGAGCTGTCTCTGTCGTATTCACTTTCGATCTGTCCCGGATACAGCTCATTAAGAAAATCAAGAAGCTCATCCGTAACGCCGGACACTCTCAAAGGCTTACCCATGAATTCTGTATATCTTCGCATTTCGGCAAAGAGTTCCTTGTAATCGCCCTCACCGGCAGGAAAAACAAATGATGGGATTCCGTCCTCGGTTGTGAAAGCGCCGGTAATGTAGAAGTCCTTATAAAAAGTAATCTTGGAATCTGAAAGCCTGCGCCATGCCATATTATTGGCGAAGCTGTATTCACATCCCATGAAATCCGATTTTTGCAAAGCGGAGTTAATTTTATCCTTATCTGAGATATCAATATCTCTGAATTCAAGCATCGCCAAACCTCCTTGGGCCCAGAACAAATTATATGCTTATTTATCTCTTAAAGTGCTGAACAGCTCACGAACCTGTGCTGCATTGCCGCACGACATTTTCCCTTCAGTGCAGACACCGGTACAGCAGGGAGGTCCTGCATTTTTGAAAATGGTCGGAGCAGCCTTATAACAGAGCTTATACATTTCAATTGCAAGCTCTCTGATTTCCCACTGAGCACGATTGCAGCAGCGGTGTTTGAAGAAATTGAAAAGACTGCGAACATTCATTGTAACAACGATTTTTGTCTCACAGGCATTAGGAAGCACAAAACGAGCATCCTCATTTGCCTTTTTGCGAGCCTTTGCTACAGCTTCCTTTTCAGAGATTCCCTGAGCTATAAATTCGGAAGTGTGATGTTCCGTAAGAATATCAGCAATTTTCTCATAGCTTTCCGTTACCGCTTTCATCTGTTTTTCAAATTCAGCTTTTGCTTCAGGAACTGCTTCAATCTCGGGGGGAATAATATATTCAAAGCCGTTTTCATTCACATATCGCTGACTTTTCTGTGAATACGAAGCGATTCTGTGTCTTACAAGCTGATGAGAACAGGCTCTTGATATTCCCTCTATAGCAAAGGTAAAAACTGCATGCTCCATCGGACTTTCGTGTCCTATGGAAGCGAGCATATCCACAAATCCGGCTGCTTTTTCATCAGTCATATTATCCATAATATCCGCAGCTCCCGAATCCGAATAGCAAAGCCTTGCTGCCGCTGCAACAAGCTTTTCAGGAGACGGAGTATGCGAAATCAAAGTAACGTTCATCAAAAAACCTCCTAAATATCAAGTCAAAAGCCTCGATACACTTTTAATATTGTATCACTTTTGAGCCGTTTAGTCAAGTTGTCAGACCAGTTTTTCAAAATCAGGAACGGGAGCCTCAAAAGTTTTGCCGTTAAGATATTCAAGAGGAGAGCCCGGATCAAATCTGAACTTCAAGGAGTAGGCGCACAGCAGCTGATAATACCTATTATGCTTCTTGTTTTCGGCAGGATTTCCGTACTTTCCGTCTCCGAGGACGGGACAGCCTATGCTTGAAAGATGTGCTCTGATCTGATGAGTTCTGCCGGTATAAAGGGTCACTTCAACCAAAGCAAGAGATTTTCCGGTACGCAAAATCCTGTATCCGGTTTTAATCTCCTTATAGCCGTCTAAAGGAACAGGGGAGACTCTGACAATATTGCCATCGCTTTCCTTATGGTGATATGCAGTCATAATATCCTGCTTCTTCGGAGGCACTCCTGCTGTAATGCAATGATAAATTTTATCAGTTTTACCGTCACGAACAGCACTGTTGATTTCACGGAGAGCGGCAGCATTTTTTGCCGCAGTAACCAGTCCGCATGTATTTTTATCCAATCTGCTGCACAAAGCCGGCGCAAAGGAGTTTTCAGACTCAGGATCATAGCATCCCTTTATATAAAGATAGTGCTTTACACGATTAATAAGAGTATCCTGTTCATGCTCGTTGTCGCAGTGCACTGTCAGACCGGCAGGCTTATTTACTATCAAGATATTCTCATCTTCGTATACTATATTAATCTCTGGCGATGCCTCTTTAAAGGAAAAATCCGTCTTGTTTCCGGAAAATTTCTCATGTATGTAAACAGAGACAGTATCTCCCGTTTGCAGACGGGTTGATATTTCACAACGCTTTCCGTTAACCTTGATATCCTTTTTGCGTATGAGCTTGTACATCATACTTTTAGGAAGCTCAGGAAACACCTTCATAATGAACTTGTCTACTCTCTGATCGCTGTCATTTTCGTTTATTATAAAATTTTTCAATCTAATCACTCCATAACTCGTATTTTATAGTATACCATAATTAGAATCTCAAGTCAAATTTCAGCGTGTTACACAAAATCGGATAGTTGAATTTGAACAAAATCTTAAAATTTACAATGCATCTTGAATTCTTTGTGCAAATGTGCTATAATTACATTGATTTCGGTTTTTGGAGGTAGATAAAAATGAAGCCGCTTAGCAAATTAATCACATGTGTAGTAACAGGAGCAGTTTTTCTTGCTTCACTTACGGGAGCTTCCGTAATCAGTGCAGAGGAAATTTCAGGCGTTATGCCCGAGGTAACTCTCTATAATTACGATCAGCTTTCATCCCAGACTAATACATATGCTGCCGCATCAGCATCTTCTGAGTCTGTTGTTACAACAACTGCAGCAGAATCCAGCGCTGTCGTCACAACTACTGTAACTGCAAAGTCTGTTGTAATTCCCGCCGTAACTTCTGCTGTTACAGAAACTCCGGCAGTTGTAACTACAAATACAGCTTTCAATGTTTTTGACATATATGACGCACATATTAAATTTGTCGCTACTACGACTACTGCGCCGCCAAATCAGACAGTTACAACAACTACTGCCAATCCTAATACTGCCCCATCAAAAGACTTTGAAAGCGGAGTGAAGGGTATTGACGTTTCAAAGCATCAGGGATTGATCAACTGGAACAGCGTTAAAAATGAGGATGTAAACTTTGCAATTATCAGAGCAGGTTACGGTATGTATGCTTCTCAGGAGGACCCTTATTTCGATACTAATATGGTCAATGCCGAGAAGGCAGGTATCCCGAGAGGCGTATACTGGTACAGCTATGCAACTACCGTTGAAGAGGCTTATCGTGAAGCAGAGGTTTGCTATCAGATCATTAAGGATTACAACTTCGAGTATCCTCTCTTTTTCGATATTGAAGAGGATGAACATGAGCTGTTAAGTACGGCAACTGTGTCAGCCATTATTGACGCTTTCTGCTCTACTATGCAGGATAAGGGCTATTACGTTTCTGTGTACAGCTACGCAAGCTTCCTGAATACAAAGGTATATTCTTCCATTCTTGATAAATATGATGTATGGGTTGCACATTTCAATGTAAGCTCTCCCAGCTACTCAAGACCCTATGGAATCTGGCAGTATTCTTCAACAGGCCGTATCAGCGGTATTTCGGAGTATGTTGACCTCAATTATGCATATAAAGACTATCCATATATTATCTCTTCAGAGCACTTTAACGGATATTAACAGAAACTGAACTGAGCGCATACTGCATCTTGCGGTATGCGCTTCGTATTATCGGAGGATAAAATGATAAAATTTATTACAGGAGCTGCCGGTAGCGGCAAATCAACTGAAATGATCAGGCAGATTGATAAGCTTGCTGATTCAGGAGCAGAGATCTGCATTATTGTGCCTGAACAGTTTTCCTACGAATTTGATAAAAACCTATACAAATCTATTGGCGCTCAGAAATTCAATAAGCTGTTTTCACTTAGCTTCACAGGAATTGCCCGACAGCTTTTTCAGCTGTTTGGTGACGGTAAAAGAAAAGGTGAATATGCTGACGAAACTGTCAGAATGATTCTTGTCTATCAAGCGATTTCGGCAGTTCAGAAAAATCCGCAGGCAAGAAGATTCTTCAATAAGCAGCTGAATCATACAGGCTTTGCGGAGGAAATACTGAAATTGATCAGCGAAATGAAAAAGTCCGGTGTAACTCCGGAAGAGTTGATAAACAAGTCCGCATTCCTTGATAAGAAGCTCATGGATAAAACCAATGATATTGCTCTCATTTACCTTGAATATGAGAAGCTGATGCTCGAATATAATTTCAAGGACAATTGGGATGATATTAAGGAAGCTGCCAATATTGCTGCTCTTAACAGATATTTCAGCGGAAAAAGTGTTTTTATTGATGAATTTGAAAGCTTTACCGGTGATCAGCTTGATTTTATAGAGACGATAATTTCTAATGCTGAAGATGTATTTATAACACTGAGAACAGATGATGTAAATGCAGGGGAGTACACTCTTTTTGAGACTGTTAACAGTACTTACCGCAAGTTAACTGACCTATGCCGGAAAGCCGGCAAGAAATTCCAGAATATTACATGCAGCGGAGATTATCGTTTCCGTAATCCTGATATTTCATATCTGAGCAGGAATATTTTGCGTACCAGTATTCAGGAATCGAAGCAGGTTATTCCGCAGCCGTCAAATATAACTATTTTTGAAGCAAAGGATTACTACAGCGAAGCCGAATATGTATGCGCCTCGATAAAGAGACTTCTTTGCAGCGATAAGACTATGAAATATGGCGATATTGCGGTAATTGCAAACAATATCGAGGAGTATGCTGATGTACTGGAGGCTGCATTTGAACGTTATGATATCCCGTATTTTCTCAGTCTTGAGAAACCGGTAATGCATACCTCAATTATGATTTTTTTCTCCACGCTTCTTAACATCGTTTCGAGAAAAAATTTTAACTCTGAGCTGATTTACAGATACATGAAATGCGGCATGCTTGATATATCTCTTACGGAGATTTCCATGCTGGAAAACTACTGCTTCAAGTGGGGAATCGACGGAGAGGTCTGGACTGAGAATTTCAGGGCTCCTGACGAAAATCTTGAGCTTCTGGAGCAAATACGTTTCTCTGTAATTGCTCCGCTTGAGAATCTCAGAAATAATCTCAGAAAAAACACGACTGCAAAACAATTCTGCCGTCAGCTTTACGATCATCTTGTGAAATGCGGAGCTGAAAAAAGTGTTTCTGAAACAATCGGAAATCTGATACTCGAAAATAAGGATTACTCCGCATCCGAAGTCAAGAGACTCTGGTCATGTCTCATGGATATTCTTGACAGTGTTTCCGGGACGCTTGGAGATTCCGAAATATCTGTCACAGAGCTAAGAAAGATCTTTAATTCGCTTATCGGAAGAATAAACTACTCTGTACCTCCGCAGACGCTTGACAGCGTTACTGCTGCATCGGCGAGAACTGCACGTCTGAATGCGCCCCGTGCAGTTTTTGTTATGGGAGCAAATGACGGAGATTTCCCTAATACTGTAAATGTTCACGGAATTTTCTCGGAAACCGACAAACAAAAGCTCTCTGAAAACGGTATTGAGATTTCACGCCGCCTTCCTGAGCTTATTGCTTCCGAACGTCTTATTGTATACAAATCTCTTTCAGCAGCTTCGGAAAAGGTATACATAACATACTCTCTTTCAGATTTATCAGGTCAGATGAAGTATTCTGCACCTGTTATAGATTCAATAATCAAGCTTTTCAACGACAAAAGCATTCTTATAACTGAGTCACAGATAAGCTCTGATTATTATGCAGTAACCATGAAATCGGCATATTACAGATATATGCAGGACAGAAAGCTTAACAACAGCTCGATATCCTCAATAGAAAAGCTTTTAATGGATGATTTTGATTACCGCAGAAAGCTTACTTATGTTATGAGTGCAGCCCAGCAGAAAAGAGACTATAAAGTCAGTATCCCAACAGTCGAACTGCTGAAAAACTTTAAACCTATGAGGATCTCGCCTTCTTCTTTTGAATTGTACAACAGATGTCATTTTCAGTATTTCTGTCAGGAATGCCTGAAGCTTATGACTCGTGAAAAAGTAGATTTAAATGTGCGCTACTCGGGAAATATAATTCACAGCTGCTTTTATAACATTATTTCTAAAAGGAATAAAGCGGAGTTTCTTAAACTGTCCTACGAGGAGCTCAAACAGGAGATATCCGATTGTGCAGATAATTATCTCCACAACAGCATGGGCGGAGAATTTGCGAAAACTCCTCGTTTTGAGTTGGGATTCAAAAAGCTTTCAGAGCGTCTAATAAACGTGTTTATGCACACTCAGCAGGAGCTTATGGTCTCCAGCTTTGAACCGCATTCGTTTGAAGTAAATCTTAGGGATGAAAATACTCACCTTCGGCTGCCGTTTGGAAATGGTAAATATCTGAGCTTCGGAGGAATCATTGACCGTGCGGATATATGTATGGTTAACGATGAAAAATATGTACGCATTATCGACTATAAGAGCAGCAGAAAAAATATTGATAAATACACACTCAGCAATGGAATAAATATGCAGATGCTTCTTTATCTGTTCGCAATAACGCAGGAAAACGGTATCTTCTCCGAATACAAGCCGGCAGGAGTTCTTTATTCGCCTGTTTCGATTTCATCTATTGACGCTGATGAAGTAAAGAATAATACAGAAAATCTAACTCTGATAAACTCAAAGCTGAAAACAAGCGGATTGATTCTTGGTGAAAAGGACGTTCTTGAAGCAATGGAACAGAATATCTCCGGCAAATATATTCCTGCGAAGCTCAATAAGCAGAATGAAATTGATGAGAAATCCAGCTGTCTTTCTCCCGAGGCATTTTCTCAGCTTAAAGACTATACATACAGAAAGCTTACGGAAATGGCAGAGTCGGTGTACAGCGGCGATGCAGATGCGAATCCTCTCATTTTCAATGAAACGGATAATCCCTGCAATTACTGCGAATACATCAATATATGCGGCAATTCGCCTGTTATAAGATACCGCAGCGCACATGATTCCGATACCGCCGAAGCCGAGGAGATTCTCAGCAATAAAACAAAGGAGAAAAATGAAGATGGCATGGACTGAGCAACAGAAAAACGCAATTGAAATAAGAAATTCATCGGTCATAGTATCCGCTGCTGCCGGAAGCGGAAAAACAGCTGTTCTTACTGAGCGTCTTGCCCAGCTTATAGCTGATGAAAAGGCGCAGATCCGTGCTGACAGGATCATTGTCGTAACCTTTACAAACGATGCGGCATCCGAGCTGAGAAAACGGCTTGATTCAAAGCTCAGAGCGATGATATCGGAAAATCCTGGAAACAATTATCTCTTAAAACAACAAACCCTGCTCCAGAGTGCGAAAATTTCCACGATCAACGCATTTTGTTTCGACCTTCTTCGTGACAATATAACGGATCAGGGTATTACCTCGGGTTTCACTGTTCTTGATGAGTCACAGAACGAGCTTATCAAGGCTCAGGCCATGGACGAGCTGATAAACTATTTCAGCAGTAATGAATACGATAAGATATCATTTCTGTACGATAAATTCTGCTTAAAAAGTGATGAAAATCTTGCTGAGGCGATCAATCTTGCTGACCGTTATCTTGGCTCCGCTGCAATGAGAGATAAATGGCTCAACGATGCAGTTAATGCCTTTACTGAACCGCCTTATGAATCTGTGTATTATAAAAGACTCACAGAAAGCGTATCGGCTAAGCTCAGGAAAGCAGTGAAGCTTGCTCAGCAGCGATGTGACATGCTCGAGGACATTTTCGATGACATGGAAAAGACAAGCCCAGCCAAATACTGTGCTCAGGCATCAGAGGATCTGATGAGAGCTGAAAAGGCTCTAGCTATTATTGAAAACGGCTCCGTACCCACTCATGAGGATATTGAGTTCTGTACTGCGTTCGGACGATTAGTAACAGTCAAGCGAACTGAGGACGTGGATGCCTCTATGCTTGAATTCTGCAATACTAAACGAAAAAGTCTCATACAGACTGTGAAAGATTCACTGCAGGTTTTCGATGTGTTCGAGGATGATTTCAATGAAAGCCGTCAGGTAGCTGAAATTCTTGCTGATATGCTAAGAAAATATCATTCTCTGATATGGGAGAAGAAATGCGAGAAGAATGCGATAAGCTTTGATGACGGCGAACGTCTCGTGCTGGAGCTTCTTGCCGATACTGATGAAAACGGCTGTATAATCCAGTCAGAAGCGGCTTTGAGAATATCTGAATTCTACGATATAATCATGATAGATGAGTATCAGGACTCGAATAACAAGCAGGATCTGATTTTCAAGCTCATCTCGAAAAATTATCATCTCAATGCGGATGGTATTCCCGTATACGGAAACAATGCATTTGTCGTAGGTGATGTAAAGCAATCAATTTATAAATTCAGACTTGCAAATCCAAAGAATTTTATAAGCACAATCAATAACTCTGATACTTATACCAAAGATACTATATCCGATAACTACTCTATTTTCCTTAACAGGAATTTCAGAAGCTCTCACGGAGTTATTGATTTCGTGAATTTTGTTTTCTCTCAGCTCATGTCCGAAAATTGCGGAGATATTATATATTCCTCGGATGAGCAGCTCTATTTCGGAGCTAAGGAATACGAATCCGTACAGCAGCCTCCGAATTGCACCACAAATATTGCATTCATCAACACCGACGCTGACGATGATGAGGATGAGGAATCTGAGAAAACAGCAGCTTCATACAATCCTGAGGCTGCCTACACTGCACAGAAAATACATTCTATGATCGCAAAAGGGGAGCAGGTGGTTCTGAAAAATGGTACGTTGCGCCCATGCGAAGCCTCGGATTTCTGCATTCTCATAAGGAAGAACAAGTATGCAAAGGAATATATTACGGAGCTTGGTAAGCTTGGAATTGAAGCAAGGGGAGAGGAAGAGAAGGGGTATCTTACTTCAAGAGAAATCGCAGTACTGCTTGATCTTCTTCGTGTAATTGATAATCCGCTGCTGGATGTTCCGCTTGCGGCAGTAATGATGTCTCCGATGTATATGTTTGAATTTGAGGAGCTTGCATTTTTAAAAACACTTGGTCGTGATCAGCATCTATTTACTATAATGAGTGATATAGAAGCTAATAAATATGAGGAAAATATCAATATTTTCTTTGCAGAAAGATGCTCCGCTTTTCTGAGAGCCTTGAACAGCTTCCGGCTTTCTGCTGTAACAATGACTGTCAGTGAGCTTATAGGAAAAATCTATGACAACACTGATTTCATATCAGTTATGCAGCTCTATACAGACGGGGATAAGAAACGTGCTAATCTGCGTGCTCTTATTCAGTATGCTAAAAATTATGAAAGCAGTTCTTCATTTGAGGGTTCAGGAGGATTATCCGGATTCGTCAGATATATCGACCGCATACTCGAAAACGGAGCAGACCTCACACAAGGAAAAATAAGTTCCGCAACCGGAAACTACGTCTCTGTAAAAACAATACATAAATCAAAGGGACTTGAATATCCGTTTGTATTTCTTGCAGAGACCTCTTCTAAAATCAGAAACGATCATCCGTCATTAATCTGTTCAGATGACAGCCGAATCGGATTTACCCTATACGATCAGAAGCTTGTCCGCAGATATCACACAGTTGCTTACAATCAGATATGCGAAGAAAACAACAGAGATACGTTAAGTGAAGAGATCCGTTTGCTCTATGTAGCATTGACAAGAGCCAAGCAGAAGCTGTTTATCAATCTCAAATATAGTGAGAAAAAGAATCGTGAAATTGAAAAAATGATAGGCTCTTATTATCTTGAAAACGAGAGTCTCAGTGAACTAGCCGGATATGCCAAGAGTCATGCTGACTGGATATGGATGTCACTGTTTGAGCATTCGCAATTTGCCGATATAGCTCATACTCTCGGAATTGCTAACGAGAATCTCGGATACCCTGCTTCAAAGCTCAGCGACAAGCTTTTTGAAACCGAATTTGTAAATTCAGCTTCAATACTTTCTGTGGAAAAGGATGAAGAAGTGTGCTCCAAGACCTTACCTAGCATCGAAATCTGTGAGGAACTGAAAGAAATAATAAATTATGATTATGACAAGCTGCTTTCTGAGACTCCGGCAAAGCTGAGTGTAAGTCAGATAGTAAAGAAGTTCAAAGGCGATGCAGACAGCTTCGATTTCAAGTTAAAGCGTCCGAAATTCGCTGAAGAGAGCTCTGAGCTTACAGGAGCTGAAAAGGGAACTGCTATTCATACTTTTTTCCAATACTGCGATTTCAATGAAGCTCAGAATAACACTGAATCTGAAATTTTCTCAATGATTGAAAAGGGATATCTCAGCGAATCAGAAGCCGCTTCGATCAGCAGGAGAAACATTGCAGCATTCTTTGAGAGTGATTTATTTGAACGAATTTCTGCTTCAGATAATGTGTATCGTGAAAAGAAATTTATGGTAGCCGTTGCTGATCTGGATATTAAGAATTCTCTTATGGAGGCATTCAGAAAATCTGACGGTATGCTGAAAGGAATCGTTGATCTTGCATTTGAAGAAAACGGAAATCTGGTAATTGTAGACTATAAATCGGACAGGGGAGTTTCAGCAGAAACCCTGAAAGAACGCTACAGAATGCAGCTTAGGCTGTATAAATCTGCTCTTGAGCTTACAACTGGCATGAATGTTTCCGAAGCATATCTGTACTCCTTTGAGCTTAAACGCAAAATTCAAATCGAATTATAAAGCAAAAACGCCGTCTGATTTCAGACGGCGAAATTTATTTACTATACTGTAGCATACAGATTTGTTTCCCATGCAGGAATATAGAGCTGATGTCTAATATACAGCTTGTATGCAGGATTAAGCTTTTTAATAAGCAGGGGAAGTTCAAAAATATCCTCGTTTCTGTGATAGAGGGAAACCATCAATTTTGGCGAATGATGTGCAATTGTTGAAGAAGCACCCCAGATGGCTTCACGTTCAAAGCCCTCCACATCCATTTTGATGAGAGTAGCCGGCTTTCCATTGAGAATGCTGTCAACCGAACGGGCAGCTACAGTTGTAGAAGCGTTTGCAGATATAGCCGACTGACGTCCTGCCTTTGAAGCGAAAGGAAGCTCCGAATCAGTACACCATGCAGCTGCATTGTAGGCAAAAACGTGCTTCATACCATCCACAAATTTAGCAAGCTTCTTAAAGTTTTTTCTATCAGGCTCAAGCGCATAAACCGCAGCATATTTACCGTAAGTAAACTCCATAAGCTCACGGATAGTATCTCCGTTATAAGCACCCAGATCAACATAGACCTCATTCAGCCCGGGCTTGATGATTTTTTTATAGATTTCTGATTTAGCAGTTGTAACAGCTGAAAGGTACTCAATTTTGCCGCTGATTTTGAAATTTATAATATTAGCGTAAACTTTTCTGGAATAATCATCAGCAAGACTATTGTAAACCTGAGCAATTTTTTCCTGATTCTCTACGCAATACTCATAAGTGAAAAGACCGTTACCGACTACAGGGACATCCGGCACATACAGAGTATGGCGTGAAGCGATATTATAGATTTTGTCAACTATTTCCTGATATCCGGCTGCAAATGCAAGAACAACAACAAAATCTGATACCATTTCTTCAATTTCTGACAGCTTGTGAACTCTGTAGCCCTCAAAGGAATGACCTCTCACGAAATCATCACTTGCAAAGATTCCTGAAAGGGTAATATTTTTTTGTCTGAAAACAGACATGATCTTAAGCGCTCCGTCACCCATACCATAAATGAAAATGGGTCTTTTTTCGGCTTTAAGACGCTCCCAGCACGACTGCTTTTCCGTAATAAAAGAAAGCATTACAACACCTCGTTAAAATTAATAAAAACCATCGTGATCGCAGTCATCAAGATCCATAAGGTCTCTGCCTCTTATTCCGTACTTATCACGCATTACATTGAGATACTGATCAATCAACTCAGAAACCTTTCTAGGCTGTTTAATGCAGTGAACCTCTTTTGAAGGCGTGTCAGTATCCTTACTGTAGATAATGATGCTTCCGCAGCCAACGAGTCTCTGCCAGAAGGGGAAACACACCTTTTTATCAGTTATTTTATATAAATCAATTTCATCCTCATCAACACTGAAAATTCCGGTTCTTGTAATGAACTTGGTTTCTGTGAGATAATATCTTGTGAAAGAAAGGGGGAGACCTAAAAAAGTGCGTTTCTTACCGGTCCAAACATAGTCAAATTCGTTTTTTCTCATATCTGAATCCTCCTAAAAAGATATGCTAGTAGAGTATATACATATTTTATCATAAAAAACTCAAATAGTCAATAAAAATCTGCATTTACAGCACAAATCAGGGTTATTCGCTGTCTTTTTCCGCTTTCTTCCGTTTAACGTCAGCAAGCGGATTGCTTTCAATGGCATTTCGTACTATATCATTGTTCAGATGTGTGTATACCTCGGTTGTCGAAATACTTGCATGACCAAGCAGCTCCTTCAAGGTGAGGACATCAGCATTGCCATACTGATACATCAGGGTTGCAGCAGTATGCCTGAGCTTGTGTGTGGTAATTCCTTTTCCGTCGAGGCCTGCGTCGGACAGTGTTTTTTCCACGATTTGCTGGACGCGTCTCTTGGATATACGCTTATTCTGATTACTTATAAACAGTGCAGGCTCAGCAGAGGCTTTCGGAATATTTTTTCTGATTACCAGATATTTTTCCAAAGCGTCTATACAAGCTGCATTCAGATACACCATTCGCTCTTTATTGCCTTTGCCGAGAACCTTCATGCGATTTTCGTAAAAGTCGATATCTGAAATATTGATTCCGACAAGCTCGCTGAGTCGTATTCCGCAGTTAAGAAAAAGAGTTATCATGCAGTAATCTCTTTTTGAGTCATTATTGTCAGATGCTTCTAAAAGTCTCAGACTTTCATTTAATGACAGAAATTTTGGCAATGAGCTCTTTGGTACAGGAATATCCAGATCCTTTGCCGGATCATTATCTATAATGTGTGCTGTTTTGGATAAATATCTGAAAAAACTTCTTAGTGACGAAACTTTTCTGTAGCGTGCACGATCGGAGTTCTGACGTTCATCCGAAGTATAGAAAATAAAGTTATATATATCCGAAACAGAGATTTTTTTCAAATCTTCAGAGTTCATTTTTGATATGTCCATGTCAACGATTTCACCATCAACGTCATTTGACATACAATATATGTATTTCAAAAACAAACGTATATCAAAATAATATTCCTGAATCGTTCTGTCTGAAAGCATTTGGACAACCTTGATATGTACCAGATAATCATTAAGAAACTCAGGATTTTCATTGCTGTTATAATTTTTCAAACACTTTCCTCCTAACTGCATTCTCTAAAGTTGCGCCAAACTTGCATTTGGTGCAACTTCATGTCAAGCTTTAACATATATATTATATCATACTTAATCAGATTATGCAATGTATTAGTTCGTACTTGACAATTCCCCTGATATGGTTTATCCTATACTTATCAAAATTTACATGAAAGAAACGATTTATATGAATGCTATCACAAACTGCAATTTATGTCCTCGCAGATGCGGAATTGACAGAACAACTAATATCGGCTACTGCGGAACTACAGACAAAGTGCTGCTCGCCAAAGTAATGCTCCACAGATGGGAGGAACCTTGTATTTCCGTAACCAATGGTGCCGGAACCGTATTTTTTTCAGGCTGTAATCTACACTGCTGCTATTGTCAGAATAATGCTATAAGCAATGAAATATACGGAAAAAGTGTTACAATTGAACAGCTCGCCAATATTTTCTTATCGCTTCAGGAGCAAGGAGCTGATAATATTGAGCTTATCACTCCAACACATTATGTAACCCAGATAATCAAAGCTCTCGATATTGCAAAGCCACATCTGCATATCCCGATTGTTTATAACACAGGCGGCTATGAGCTTTCTGAAACGATTAAATTACTTAACGATTATATAGATGTCTATATTCCTGATTTGAAATATTTCTCTCAGGAAGCTTCATTGCGGTATTCTCATGCTGCTGATTATTTTAAATATGCGTCCGAGTCGATTCTGCAAATGATTAGTCAGGCTGGAAAGCTTGTCTACAATACTAACGGCGGATTGATAAAAGGCACGATTATAAGACATCTCGTGCTGCCCGGACTTCGTCACGATTCCTTGAAAATACTCGACTGGATTGCTGAAAACACATCATCTGACGAGGTGCTGGTCAGTATTATGAGTCAATATGTCCCCTTTGATTTCATTCCAGATGAATTTTTTGAAATAAAAAGACATGTCACAAAAATGGAATACAACAGCGTAGTAAAGCATTCTGCTGAATTGAAACTCAATGGTTTCACGCAGCAGAAAAGCTCAGCCTCTGAGGATTTCGTACCGGAGTTTGACCTTTCAGGGATTATATAAGCAAAATTCCCCGTCGGATTGACGGGGAATTCCATGGTACGCCTGAATGGAATCGAACCATCGCACATGGCGTCGGAGGCCACTGCTCTATCCACTGAGCTACAGGCGCAAAAGCAAATGCACGATTACATCGGCTCTATTATTATAGCAAAGATTCTTGAACTTTGCAAGTGACTGCGATATAATATTTTATAATAACAACATTCCACACTACAAAAATTAATTAACAACAGAAATTAATCCAGAAGAAAGTCTGATCTCGTCTGGTGAAACCAGATACAGCAAGTAATACAGCTTGCTCTCAGGCAAAAATTTCTCGATATTCAGATGAAATGTATTTTCAAGAATCGTCATTTCGGCTGTCTCTGCGCTGAGATTCAGACTCGCAGGACTGATTTTTTCTGTTGTAAGCCTGTTATATGAATTTGCGTAGGACATCAGAAACATCCATAATCCTGTGGTCAGCAATGTATAAAAGAATATTAGTTTTATAACGGTTCTTTTTCTTTTCATTATTTCTCCTTTATTTCAGTGAGTTTAATGCCCTTGCAAGTGACGAACCTATAAGCTGTCCGGAATATTGAACCTGTTCCAGTGTATTGCCATGCGAGCCTACCTCAATTAGCAGACTGCCTGTTGTCAGATCCTGGTTATATTTACGATAGTCAAAGAGTATAGGCCGTGTGAATCCCGGATAATCGCTTTCAAGCTGCTGCTGAAGGTAGGATGCAAAATGAAAGTTTTTCATGTAGTTAGGCATATCAAGAGTACCGTCATCACAGCCTGAGATTATCATAATCTGTGCAGCCTCTTTTCCGTTTATATCAACTACAGGCTGATAAGCACCATTGTCGTTTGATATAGCGTCACGATGAATATCAAGTACAACCTTTATCGTCGGATATTGTTCAAGAATTTTAGTTATCGTCTCCCTGCTTCGTGCGTATGAACCGTTGTAGGAAGGATAATCATGTATGTCCTTTGCATGAATAACACCTATCCCCTGAGCTTCAAGCTGTTTGCAGATTTCCTCCCCTACCATAACCATATTTTTTGTCTCATCTGTAGTACGATAATTGAAGCTTGCATCAAAAAAATCACGCACATATGGCTCAAAGCTTTCGGTTGTATGAGTATGATATATAAGAACCTGAGGCTCAGAGGTCTCAGAAATTGTAAAATCCGGGAGATATCTGCTTTCCTCCTTCAGAGTCTCGTTTGGGACACTGGTTTTATTGTTAACCTGTCCGCTTTTTTCAAGATCAAAATATGTGGTTCCGCTGAATTTTCCGTATGTGGTACGAATTATATCCCCTCCCCTTGTCCATTCCTCTTCTGACGGATACGGTTTGGGACCCGGATTCTCTGAGACTGCATTCAGCGGATTTACTGCGTCAGACACTACAGGCTGATCTGCTGTCTCTTCGGCTATACCATAGCCCTCGGAGATAATGTATTGCTCATTGAAAATATCTTCGCTGTCCTCGGAGAACTCCATGCTGTAATATGATTGCTCAGCTTGCATTCCTGCACGGTTTTCGGTCTGCTCGTTTTTGCCGAGAGATACGTTTCCGGCTTTCTGAAACAGCACACCTATGTCAGCTGCACCGTTTAATACAGCAGCGGCTGTTATCGGAAGTATAAGCATTGTGCAGCACTTTATGACGCTCAGAATTCTCCTCTTTTTGTGCCTGGTCATAAGCTCACCTCATTAATAGATTAATAAAGTATATTCGCCTATGACAGTAATTATGTCAGCTCTTATATTCTGTCCATATTCCCGGAAATTAACCATATTTAAAACAGATTGGAGATTAAAATGAAAACAAAACGCAGAAATCTTATCATAACACTTCTTCCGGCAATCATCATTCCGCTTGCATATCTCGCTGCTTTCGTCTATCAAAGATATATCAGAATCTATATATTCCCCTGTCCGATAAATTTTTTCATGCACATTTATTGCCCTGGATGCGGCGGAACACGCTGTGTCTATGCGCTTCTCAGCGGAAACATTCTTCGCGCTTTGCGATGCAATGCGATATATACTACAATTGTATTTTTCTGCGTGCTCGTCTGGATTGAAAATCTGGCTGCGCTTTTTGGAAAAGAGGTTAAAATAATTCCCCGAAGCAAAGCATTTTACATCATTGCCTCGGGGATTGCTGCTGTATATTTTATTCTCAGAAACTTTATTCCGGCAATAGCTCCGGTTTAAGGATTTAAGAGAAATTACTCTTCTATATTGATTCCTGATTCTTCAATTACGTCACGGAAGAAATCATCGAAATCATCATAACCGGCTGATTCCCAGAAAGCCTCATACTCTTCACCATTGTATTTTTCGAGATAGTCAGGAAGCTCTCCGTCTTCAATAAACTCTTCGATTACGGTATCCACCTCGGCTGCAAATCTGAAATAGTCCTTGATAAACTCTCCGTAGATCACAGCCATATATATGGATGCAAGAAGTGAAACTGCTGATATTACGATGCCTGCTATTGCCATACCCTTACCGCCATGGCGTTTTACCAAAGCGATTATTCCAAAGATAAGCGAAAGAGGTGCCGCAATGAAGCCTAAACCGCAGCAGCAGCACAGCAGACCAATAAGTCCGAGCACCAATGAAGTTACCGCAAAACCAATCTTGCCTTTATTGGATGGCTGAGCCATTTCGTCCATGTAGTAAGCATTATTCTGATTACCGTATCTGCTTTCATCATAATAATTGTTATCATTATAATTATAGTTATTCTCATTATTATTGAATTCTTCGTTCATAATTACTCCTTTGTCATTTACATTGATGTTTCCCAGTACCAGTTGCGAACCTCTAATTCTTCAAGATTAAACGGCGTCTTCTGATACACACAATAGTTAAGCCAGTTTGCAAACATGAGATTTGCCGTACATCTCCATGAAAATACCGGCTGTCTTTCAGGATTATCGTCAGGAAAATAATTATACGGAATCTGTATATCAATTCCCTTATCCAGATCTCTGAAAAACTCATTTGCAATAGTTTCCCTGTCATATTCCGAATGACCTGTTATAAAATACTGTCTGCCGTTGCGGTTTGCAACAATATGGACTCCCGACATCTCGGATGATGTAAGAATCTCAAGCTGAGGAATTTTCAGGATATCTTCCCGTCTCACTTCAGTGTTTCTTGAATGAGGAACCAGGAATATATCATCAAAACCTCTGAGAAGAGCACAGTTTTCCACCTCAGCCTTATGAGGAAATATTCCGAACATTTTCTGCTTCAAAGGATATTTTGGAACTCCGAAGTGATAATACAATCCGGCTTGTGCAGCCCAGCATATATACAGTGTTGAAAAGACATGCGTCTTTGACCACTCCATGATCTTGCAGATTTCCTCCCAGTAATCAACCTGCTCATAATCAAGCAGCTCTACGGGAGCACCTGTAATAATCATTCCATCATACCTTTTATCCTTAATGTGGTCAAACGTGGTGTAGAATGACTCAAGATGGTTCAGCGAAGTATTTTTCGATACATGAGAAGCAACCTGAAGCAGCTCCACATCAACCTGAAGCGGAGTGTTGCTCAGAAGTCTGAGCAGCTGGCTTTCAGTCTCGATTTTTTTTGGCATTATGTTCAAGATTATGACTTCCAGCGGACGGATATCCTGATGCTCAGCTCTTTCGCTGGACATTACAAATATATTTTCTTTTCCAAGCGTTTTGAATGCCGGAAGCTCCGATGAAATTCTGATCGGCATTTCAAATTGCCCCTTTCATTGTAAATTCTAAAAGTCGGCGAAGCTTCTCGCTGACTTATTTTTCTTTTCCGATAGCGTTACGCAAAGCTCTGAGCTCCTCGGCAGTAAGCTCTCGGTAGGTGCCCGGTTTGAGCATTCCCAGTCTGAGAGGGCCGATGCTTATACGGCGCAGACGTGCAACTTCAAGACCAACTGCCTCGCACATCTTACGAATCTGTCTGTTTCTGCCTTCCTTGATTGTAATCAGCAATACAACTCTGCCTGCTTCTTTTTCCTTTACAACAACGGTTGCCGGAAGAGTCTTTCTTCCGTCGATTTCCACACCCTCAGAAAGAGCCGCAAGCTGATCGTCGCTTATGCTTGGACGGACTGTAACTCGATATGTTTTAGCGATATGACGGCTTGGATGCATAATGCTGTTTGCAAATTCGCCGTCGTTTGTAAAGAGAAGCAGTCCCTCTGAGTTTCTGTCAAGACGTCCAACGGGATAAACTCTCTCCTCAACACCTTCAAGAAGATCCATAACGCATCTTCTGTCGAGTTCATCGGATACAGTTGTAACGTATCCTCTCGGCTTGTTGAGCATAATGTAAAGAAAATTTCTCTTCCTTGGCATATAAATGCGCTCACCGTCGATCGTAATGAGATCCTTATATCCGCACTTGTCGCCAAGCTTGACAGGATGACCGTTAAGCTTAACTCTGCCCTGTGAAATGAGAAGTTCTGCTTTTCTCCTTGAACAGCAGCCTGAATCTGCTATCATTTTCTGAATTCTGATTTTTTCCACTTTTATCTCCTTAATATCGGCTCAGAAAGATTAATCCCTGAACCATGCAATAATTTTTTCAAAAAAGTTCTTTTTGCCGCCTGAATTCTTTGAAGTATCCTGAATGACATCATAGTCGCCAGCAGCAAGCAGCGGAACTATGCATACTTCCCTGCCCTGATATGCAATTCTGAGCGCCGCAGCCTGCTCTCCCGTCTTTATCGGTGCATAAACAAACGGCGGAGCTATTACTTCATATGAGAATTGCGAAAAATCATCAGCCGCTGTAGCAATCTGAGCTGCTGACATATCAGGCTCCAACGTAATTTTATCCTGCTGTGCTCCGACAATATCCAGTTCAAATGTTTCCGGAAGTTCCGGAGATTTATTTTGAACTGTCTGAAATCCATATTCATACATGGCAATATGATCGTTCCAGTCATTTTTATCGTTCAGGGTAACGCAGATAAGATTCTCTCCGTCACGTTCACAAGCTGAAACAAGACATCGCCCTGCTTCATCAGTGAATCCTGTTTTAACTCCGTAAACTCCGTCATCCATTGACAGAAGCTTATTAGTATTTGTCAGCCATCTGTCATACGGAGGATTCCCGAACGACAGCTTGATTGTTTCGGATGAACAGATTTCACGGAAAGTTTCATTTTTCAGAGCTTCCCGAGCAAGCAAAGCCATATCATAGGCAGATGAACCATGACCTTCACCATCAAGACCTGATGGTGTTACAAAATAGGTTTTTGTAAGACCGATTTCCTCAGCCCGTTCGTTCATCATTTCCGCAAAAGCCTCTATGCTTCCTGCTATCCTGACAGCAGCAGCATTTGCAGCGTCGTTTCCCGATGGAAGAAGCATTCCGCAGCAAAGTGCATATTTGGTGACAATATCGCCCTCCTGCAATCCCATAGACGAGCCCTCAACCTTGATAGCTTCGCTGTCAACAACAAATTCCTCATCGAGATTACCGCTTTCCAGACACAATAAAGCAGTCATAATTTTCGTCGTACTTGCCATAGGTAGCTTTGCTTCATGATTGACTGAATAGATTATCTCACCCGTATCGGCTGAAATAAGTACTGCTGCCAACGCAGAAACCGATGGTTTGCCAGCTCCATATACCTCAAAGGACGGCAGCAATGTTATAAGCATAGCTGCCGCAGCAAAAAATGATATTATTCTGTTTCTCAATGTGCATACCTCCGTAACAAGTCCATTTAATACTACAGAGTATGCACATTATTAGCACAATATGACGTTATTCTACGGTAATATCCACAGGAGCTTCCGATGATGCTTCAGTGCCATCACCTTTTTTCTTTT
Organism: Ruminococcus sp.; assembly: GCA_017463375.1. Classification (GTDB taxonomy): domain Bacteria; phylum Bacillota; class Clostridia; order Oscillospirales; family Ruminococcaceae; genus Ruminococcus. The sequence goes on from JAFTPG010000012.1 coordinate 41,154, forward strand.
TAATAAAACCAGTAATTTTGTCAACAGCCTCAGGAACAGAACCAATAATTGCGCTGATAGGATCGCTTCCAGCACTCATAGGAACCATCTTTGCAGTGCCGTTTGAGATTACAAGGAAGCCCTCGGGCTTGATTGATACTCCCGCACCTACGCCGCCTCCGAAGAGATTCTTTTCGGATTTTGATGGAAGATCAGATCCGCCTGAAGCAAATCCATACGATACCTTTGAAATAGGAATAATTGTTGTTCCGTCGTCAAGCTTGATAGGATCGCCGATAATTGAATTGATATCAGCCATTTCCTTGA
>JAFTPG010000060.1 GCA_017463375.1 Ruminococcus sp.
CTTTATCGGTAAAAACGACGCTTTCCCTGTAAAGGGATACTCGCTCAATTCAGCTCTCCACAGCGTTCCCGACTGTCAGTCAATCGTGAAAAAAGCCGCTGTTGAGCGACTTAAATCAAAGTATAACATCTCATGGTTCCCCGAGTCGGAATCCGTTGTGCAGATTAAGTTCAGCATTCTCAAGGACGTTGTTAATATCTATCTCGACACAAGCGGCATCGGTCTCCACAAGCGCGGCTACAGAAGGAACTCAAACGCTGCTCCGATTAAGGAGACTCTTGCGGCAGGTATCGTTGATCTTGCGAGAATTCGCCCTGATTCCGTTGTATGCGACCCGTTCTGCGGAAGCGGTACGCTCCTTATCGAAGCCGCACTCAAGGCTCTGAGGATTGCTCCGGGAATCAACAGACGGTTCGCTGCCGAAAAGTGGAGCTCGATTGATTCCTCTGTATGGCAGGAGGAGCGCCGACGTGCTATTGATAATGTTGACCGCTCTGCTAAATTCATGGGATACGGCTTCGATATCGACGACTCCGCTGTGGCTCTTACTCTTGACAACGCTCACAAGGCTGGAATCAAATCACGTCTGAAAGTCGAACAGGCTGATATCACTAAATTCCGTCAGCCGGATTCTTCCGTAGTTATCTGCAATCCTCCTTACGGCGAGAGACTCCTCGAGCTTCGTGAAGCTGAGAATATCTATCGTGCCATGGGAAAGGTTCTCGGAAAGGGTGGAGACAAGCAGAGCTACATTATTTCTCCTCACGAGCAGTTTGAAAGCTTCTTCGGCACAAGTGCAAGAAAGCGCAGAAAGCTCTACAACGGCATGATAAAATGTCAGCTTTATATGTATTTTTAATAACTATTCCCCGAAATGACTTCTCTATGGAAGTCATTTCCTGTATATGAAACTATGAATCAGAAAATCAAACGTTATATCCTGCATATTCTCTATCCGACGAAATGTCCTGTCTGCGGTGAGATCATTGACTTCAATGACGATTTCTGCTCCGTATGCAGGGAAAAACTGACAATGTACGAGGGCAGTTATTCTATCAGAGGAGCCGACGGCTTCTGCGCAGCTTTTCTCTATGACGGGAATATTTCTCCTGCTGTTATGCTTCTCAAGGACGGAATCTGCGGAAATGCCGATTTCGCCCTCGGCAATGCCCTTGCTGAAAGGCTCGTAAACTCGGGAATCGCTTCCGAAGCCGATACAATAATTCCCGTACCGCTTCATAAAAAGGATAAGCGGCAGAGAGGCTATAATCAGTCGGAGCTGATCGCAAAGCAGGTTTCCCTGCGGCTGGGACTACCGATTTGCCCCGACGCTGTTGAGAAAATCAGACATACGGCTTCTCAGAAGTCACTGAGTCAATCCGAGCGAATTACCAATCTATGCGGAGCGTTTTCCGTGAAGAAGCCCGAGCTTGTATCGGGAAAAAGAATCATCCTGATAGACGATGTATGCACAACGGGAAGCACTCTCGCTGAGATTGCAAAGCTTCTCAAAGAAAACAATGCAGCGAAGGTCTATTGTGCGAGCTGCTGCAAAACAGAATTAACTGATTAAGAGGTGTCAATATGAATATCAATCACGCTGACAAGGCTTGTGAGCTTTTTGCTCAGGGTTATAACTGCGCTCAGGCAGTATTTGCCGCTTTCTGCGATGTCACAGGAATGGAAACAGAAACTGCGCTTATGCTGTCATCCTCATTCGGCGCAGGAATGGGCAGAATGAGAGAGGTCTGCGGAGCCTGTTCGGGAATGTTCATGGCGGCAGGTCTGCTGTATGGCTACTCATCCCCCGAGGACGACAAGACAAAGGCGGAGCATTACAAGCGTATTCAGGCTCTCGCTGAGAGCTTCAAGGCTGAGCACGGAACGGTAATCTGCCGTGAGCTGCTGAAAAACCTGAAAGTTACAAGCTCACCTGTTCCCGAGCCAAGAACCGAGCAGTATTATAAGGTCAGACCCTGCATAAGATTCGTCAGAACTGCGGCGGAGCTTCTGGACAAGTACATATCCGAAAATTCGATATAAACAAAAAAGAGTCCGATCGGACTCTTTTTTATTTGTTCTATTCCCAGTTTTTCCATGTATCAGGCTGAAACCCGATTGACGCCTTTTTGCCGTTTCGCACTATCGGAGTCTTTATCAGGTGCTGATTCTCGAAGATTTTCTCCTCCTTGTCAGCGTCCGTGAGATATGCTATAAGTGCAAGCAAGTCCTTATCCTTGGCATTTTCGTCGAGAAGAGCCTCAGCTCCTCCGACTGCCTGCTTCACACTGTTGAACTCTCCGCGGCTCATGCCCTTTTCTTTCATATCAATGTACTGATATTTTATCCCACGCTCCTTGAAATAGCGCTCGGCTTTCTTTGTATCAAAGCTCTTTTTCGTACCGAAAATCTGTATATTCACGCACATTCCTCCTACACGATTTTTGTTGTCCAGTCCTCAAGATTCCACACCTCGTCAGCGACATCCGAGTAAAACTCAGGCTCATGGCTTACAAGCAGAACAGTTCCTCTGAACTCCTTTACAGCACGTTTAAGCTCTTCCTTTGCGTCAACATCAAGGTGATTTGTAGGCTCGTCGAGTACAAGCAGATTGATGCTCTTGAGCATAATGCGGCAGAGACGAACCTTTGCATTTTCTCCTCCCGAGAGAACTCTCATCTGAGAGGTTATGTGCTCCGTTGTGAGACCGCACTTGGCAAGAGCGGCTCTCACTTCGGCATTTGTCATCGACGGATACTCGTCCCATATCGTCTGGAGGGCAGTCTCACTTGTAGCGACCTCCTCCTGTTCGAAATATCCTATCTCCACAAACTGGTCGTGCTCTACAGTCCCTGAAACCGGAGGAATAATTTTCAACAGGGTTTTCAGAAGTGTTGATTTTCCGAGACCGTTTACTCCCCTGATCGCAATTTTCTGTCCCCACTCGACCTTGAGAGAAACAGGACGTGTAAGAGGCTCTCCGTAGCCGAGAACAAGGTCATTGCATTCGATAACAACTCTGCCCGTAGCTCTTGCCGTATTGAACGAGAAAACAGGCTTGGGCTTTTCGCTCATAAGAGTAATCTTGTCCATTTTGTCAAGCTTCTTCTGACGGGACTTTGCCATATTTGTAGTAGCCACCCTTGCCTTGTTTCGTGCAATGAAGTCCTGCAAATCGGCAATTTCCTTCTGCTGCTTTTCGTAAGCCTGTTCAATCTGACGCTTTTTCAGCTCATACATTCTCTGGAAATTCTCATAATCGCCCGTATATCTCGTAAGAACCGCATTTTCAACATGATATATAACATTCACCACATCGTTCAGGAACGGTATGTCGTGTGAAACAAGAATAAATGCATTCTCATAATTCTGAAGAAAATTCTTCAGCCATGCAATATGATTCTCGTCGAGGAAGTTCGTCGGCTCGTCCAGAATCAGAATCATCGGATTTTCAAGCAGTACCTTGGCAAGAAGCACCTTTGCTCTCTGACCGCCCGAAAGCTCCGAAACGTCCCTGTCGAGTCCTATTTCGCCAAGACCGAGACCGTTTGCATATTCCGAAATCTTTGAATCTATCGTGTAATATCCGCTGTAATCGAGGATATTCTGAATCTCTCCGACTTCCTCAAGAGCCTCGTTCATCTCCTCCTCGGAGCAGTCAGCCATCTTGTCATAAAGAGCAAGCATTTCCTGCTCAAGATCGGCAAGATGTGCAAAAGCCTCTCTCAGGACATCGTTAATCGTCTTTCCCTTAGACAAAGTGCTGTACTGGTCAAGATATCCGGTCGTGATACGGCGGCACCACTCAATTTTTCCCTCGTCAGGCATGATTTTTCCCGTGATAATATTCAGGAACGTGGATTTTCCCTCTCCGTTTGCTCCTACAAGCCCGACGTGCTCGCCCTTCAGCAGCCTGAATGATGCGTCATTCAGAATCTGTCTCGCTCCGAATCCGTGTGTTACATGTTCAACGTTCAATATACTCATATATTATATCTCCAAATTCTAATTCATTTTATCTTAGTTATGATACCATAAAATCCCCCACTTTGCAAGACCATTTTTCATTTTGAATTAAATTGTTGTTTAGCGGGGGGATTCTCGTAACCTGCTGGGGAAAACCTTTCTGAGGAAAGGTTCTTCCCCAGACCCCTTTCCAAAGACTTCAACTCAAATTTTCCAGATAGGGGGCATGCCCCCTATCTGGAAAATTTAAATAAAAGTTTTAGGGAGGGAGTTTGAGGGAGGACCCTTTTTCAAAAGGGTCTCCCTCAA
>JAFTPG010000013.1 GCA_017463375.1 Ruminococcus sp.
TAAACTGCATTATAAATCCTTTCTAAAAAACAAAAACGGGACAAAATCCCTTTTAACATAATAACACATCTGTCTCTCATAGTCAAGGGAATAAATGGCAGTGTCCGATGTAAATATTCTGTGAATTCAAATAAAGAAGAACTCTCCCGATCTGTGCATTATTCAGTCGTGGAGCTCTGTATATATCAGAACAGACTAAAGCCGGCTTTTCAGCCGGCTTTAGCGAAGTAAGGAGAAGAATAATGTGAAAAAATTCACAGCGACGACAATCGTCTATGGAGAATTAAGAAGATTTCAATTATTAGAGAGATCAGCGGGGGAGACGTCCTTCCTCTTCTTCAGCAGGAGCTTCCTGAGTTGACTCTTCTTCTTCAGCCTCAGCCATATTAGCATTTGCCTCCTGAAGAACAAGTGTGATATCTATATCCTGACCGTTACGGGTAATTGTAAGAGTAATTTCCTCGCCAGCCTTGTACTGATTCTTGATCTCGTTCAGCTCGTCGGAGGTTGAAACAGCCTCGCCCTGAATACCGATGATAACATCGCCGACCTGAATTCCTGCAAACTCAGCAGTACTGCCCTCCTCGACGCTTACGACATAAACGCCCATCGGGATATTGTAGTAGCTGGAAACAGTTTCGCTGACATCTCTTGTACCGATGCCGATCTGAGGTCTGCCCTTAACGTACTTGTAGTTAATGAGATCATCAATAATAACCTTAGCCTCGTCAATCGGAATAGCGAAACCGAGACCCTCTATGCTGGCAGTAGAAGAGTAGCTGGAGGACATTTTAGCGGAGTTGATGCCAATAACCTGACCGCAGCTGTTAAGGAGCGGACCGCCTGAGTTACCGGAGTTGATAGCGGCGTCAGTCTGAATGAGGTTCATATTTTTCTCATTTATGGAAATCTGTCTGTCAAGAGCCGATACGATACCGCTTGTAACTGAGCCGAAGAGATCGAAACCGAGAGGGTTTCCGATAGCGATAACAAGCTCGCCTACTCTGAGTTCATCGCTGTCTCCGAAGGTAGCAGGAGTGAGGTCAGTAGCGTCTACTTTAAGAACGGCAATATCTGTTTCTGTATCGTAAGCGATGATTTTGGCTTCAAGCTCGGATTCATCCGAGAAGAGTACGGAAACCTCTACTGCGGCTCCACAGTTGTATTCGCTTTCATCGTAGACAACGTGAGCGTTGGTAACGATATAGCCGTCAGCAGTCATAACGATACCTGTACCTGTACCGACCATCTGCTGAGGCTGAGACTGACCGCTGTCACCGAAACCGAACATGCCGCCCCAGCCGCCGAAGCTGTCATATGACTGAGAGGATGTATACTCAAAAGTAGCGGAAACTCCGACAACAGAGGGCATAACCGAGTCAACGATATCAGGGATGGACATAGCGTCCTCTCTTGCAGCAAGCTCGATCAGGCTTGGGATATCCTCGTCCTCATCATCCTGTCTGGAAGCGAGCTCTTTTCTGGCATCATCGGAATCAGTAGCTTCGACAGAGTTCTCATCGAAATCCGAGACCTTGGGATTATTTTCATTGAAATATTTATATCCCTGAACAGAAATACCTCCGACGATTGCAAGTGAAAGCACAAAAGCAATAGCTTTAAGTCCTCTGTGTTTTTTAGGCTTCTTTTTTGAAGAAGGAGGAGTATTTTCAGAAACATAGCTGCAAGAGCTGAGGTTCTCCTGGTTGTTTTCATTTGGATTCATGTTGTTGAAGTTATCAGACATAAAAAACATCCTTTCTATATAGCGGGAGCTGCTCTGTTGAACAAGCTCTTTAATTTCTATAATTATATTATAATCTTTAATGTGATAATATTATGATAGCGCATAGAAAAAAAAGGTTTTTTGTGTGAAAGATGAACTCCATAAAAGTGAAAGCTCCCGGAAAAACCGGGAGCTTTGAATTACTTATTGTTTTTAGCGAGGGTCTTAGCCATAAATTTTTCTCCGAAAACGAGAAATCTCTTATGAGTTCCGGAACCGATCAGACCTGCCTCGTCATAGGCAGAAACGCTGAAGCAGATCTCTCTGCCGTTGATCTCAGTGACCTCAGCGACAGCATACACCTTCATTCCGGAAGGCGTTGCAGAAAGATGCTTGACAGAAAGCTCTGTACCGACAGTAGTTTCATCATTTTCGAGGTAATCAGCGAGACAGCAGCAGGCTGCCTTTTCCATGAGCATAGTCATAGAGGGAGTAGCGAAAACCTCGAGGCTTCCGCTTCCGACGTTGACAGCAAGAGTAGAATTATCAGTTACAAGCTCGGCTTTTCCCGAGATGCCAATATTAAAAGTTTTCATAACAAAGACCTCACATTAATCCTCGGAATCTTCATTAAGAAGCTCTTCGGGAATCGGACTGGGCGACAGCAGCTTGCCGACAACACGGTCATAAGTCAGCATATCAAGCTCCTCATTATCAGGAGTTTCGCTGTCATAGTTTGTGGAGTAAACAGGAACCTCTTCCATATAGTCATTCATTTTCTGGATGAATTCATCACGGGGAGCGTCGATAATGTTCATGAGAACATAAGGCATATAGAAGAATGAAATATCCTCATCGGGAACACTTGAATAGTCAGCGTCATAATTGCTCCAGAGGAAATAGTTCTGCTCAAAGATAATGCTGCAGTTTTCGCCGTCAATTCCGAGCTGATTATACACGCTGGTTTCACCTCTGAGTGAGGGGAAGTGGTCGCCGACAAAGAAAACGAGAGTAGGCTCGTCGATTTGTTTCAGACTGTCAATAAAGGTTGTAAGACCGTCTGTAGTGTGCTGGATCCACTGGAGGTAATTATTGAACTCATCGTTCGGATCCTCGCCCTGATCATAGGGCTGATGATTCTGCATTGTAGTGGTGTGAATATACATAGGCTCATCAGTTTCTGTGACAAGCTTTTCAATCTGATTAAAAATAGTAGAATCATCGACATAAGTTCCGAAGTATTCAACAGGAACAGTAAAATCCGACTCCTCATCATTATGGAATATCATCTGATCGAAGCCGAAGGTATCATAAACTCTTTCACGGCTGTAGAAAGTCTTTTCAAATGGGTGAATATAGACAGTTTCATAGCCCCAGTCATTATAATACTGAGCGAGCGCAGGCTGTTCTCTTTCAGCAAGCTCACGCTGAGGCATATTGGGATCCTGCAAGCCGCGAACAGGCAGACCAAAGAGAAGCTCAAACTCAGAACGAACAGTCCAGCTTGCGTAGGTAGGAGCGATAAGAGTACCTGAATGACCCTCAGCAGCGGCATCGTCAAAGCCCTTGTAATAGGAATCATCAACATCAAGCTCATCAAAAGCGCGGAAATCGGCATATGATTCACTCATAATAACGATAACATTAGGCTTTGTTCCGTCGTTGAAGTCGCCGGAACCTTCAATATTGACATCAAGAACAGCGTTTATTGATTCTTCGGAATAATCATCCGGTTCGACAAGTCTGTTTTCGTAGCTTTCGGAAGCAGTTTCAACAAGAAAAGCAAGGAGACTGTTGCTCTCGAACTTCTCGTTCAGCAGGAAAGTATTGGTGGCTGCTGTTGTATTGATATTGAAAATGGAGTAAATCGGCTCTGAAAAAGCGGGTGAGAGAATCATAGCAGCGCATGGGATAATACAGCCGACAGATGTAACGATTCTCTTAACGGGACGCATTTTGATTTTCGGATTGAAATAAAATGCAAGGAAAACATACAAAGCGGCAATTGCAAAGTAAATTATAAGCTCAGGACTTATTTTGATGTAAGCGAATGAAGTAAGGCTCTTGACGTTGCGAGCGAGTCGCATATCCGAGAGAATGAGGTGATTGCCGTTAGTGCCGTACTTGAAAAGCTCAGTAGTACTGATAGCCATATAAATGATGGTCTCTGCCAGGATCGCAATCCAACCCTTTTTTATGAGAGCAAGAAACAGGCAGAAGATCAGCGAAGCGATTATAACGTTAAACAGCATAACAGAGGGTCTTTCCACAAGGAAACTCAGATATGACGTAACATATTTGCCCTGATTGATTTCAGCCATACTGCAAATAAAGAACGGGAAAAACAGCATAAGGAACAGATTTGTTTTCCTGTATTTCTCAGTATTCAGGTCACGCTTAGTATTAACACGCTTAACCCACGATACGAATTTATCCTTTCCCGATATAATTTTTTCTTTCATAAACTCAACCTTCCTCTAAAAATAAAAATGAAATGAAGTAATGTAAATTCTAGGAAAAACCTATGTATATTCTGTGATGTAAATATACCATAAATAAAATAGAAATTCAAGAACTCCGGAAAAATATCACGGCATTTTCATTAAATTCGGCGATTTAGTAAATTTGCACTATAACTCAAAATTTGATTTGGTGCATTTTAACAATATTCATTTCAGGAGTCCTCTTGAAGCGGCATCATCTATCATAGCCTGAACAAGCTCAGCCAAAGCCTCGGAGATATCTGAATTTGCGAGATTTCTTTTCTCGACCTGTTCCTTGAAAACGCCGTGTTCAAGCCATGAAACACCGTTTTTTGAATAGTTCAGCGTAAGCGGCTGCATACGGTCGAGAACAGCGGCGAATTTTGCTTCATGAGTCTCGCCGTTCTCGAATTCACGCCACAGACCGTAGAATTCTTCATACTGGTCATCCGGCAGCAGACCGAATATTCTGCGGGCTGCATTTTCCTCACGCTCTGCTTTTGTTTTATATCCTTCAGCGTCATAGCAGTAGGTATCGCCTGCGTCAATTTCCACTATGTCATGGAGAAGCAGCATTTTCATGACTTTCAGAACATCGACCGGCTTGTCGGAATATTCTGCAAGCGCAAAGGCGAGAACAGCAATGTGCCAGCTGTGCTCAGCATCGTTCTCCTTGCGCTCCTCGCCGAGAATATAGGTCTGACGGTAAATGTTTTTCAGCTTGTCAATTTCAATCATAAATTCCATCTGTTTGATAAGTCGTTCACTTATCATAAATACCTCCATCAAAGTATAATTGTAATTTTGGATAGATATCTTTGCAGCTTATTGAGGGAGACCCTTTTGAAAAAGGGTCTGGGGTGACTCCCTGCGGGGCAGGGAGATGTCGAGCTTGCGAGACAGAGGGTACGGGTGCCGGTTAGGCAGAACCTTTCTTCAGAAAGGTTTTCCCCGGTAGTTGCGAAGTTACTAGCCAAAACTACGATTTATATATTGTTTGATTAAATAACCATACCGCCGTTAACAGCGAGATTCTGACCTGTTATAAATTCGGCATGAGCAGAGGCAAGAAACGAAACTGCATCGGCAACATGATCTGGCTTCCCGAAAATTCCCAGCGGAATTTCCTCACGGATCGCTTCAAGCTCGTCAGGGGAAAAACGGCTGTTCATTTCGGTGAGGATAAATCCTGGAGAAACGCAGTTCACACGGATTCCCGAGAGCCCGACTTCCTTTGCAAGAGCCTTGGTGAAGCCTATAATACCTGCCTTGGAAGCGGAATAATCGACCTCACAGGAAGCTCCGCACTGTCCCCACATAGAAGAGATATTGATAATACAGCCCGATTTACGGCTTATCATTGCAGGCAGAACAGCTCTTGAGCAGTTAAGCGTGCCGTTAAGATTTATATTCATGATTCTGTCGGAAATATCAGTCGGAATATGAGTAAAAAGGTCGATTTCAGAAACTCCGGCGTTGTTTACAAGAAGCTCAACCGAACCGTGTTTCTCATTGACATCCGATATTGCAGCATTGACAGCGTCTCTGTCGGAGACATCAAATCCGCAGGGGATACCTCCGATTTCAGCAGCGAGTGACTCTGCTTTCTCTATGGAGCGAGTGAAATTTATTATTACAAAATAGCCGTCCCAAGCAAGCTTGCGGCAGATTGCCTCGCCGATACCGCCTGTTCCGCCTGTAACGAGTGCAGTTTTCCTCATGGGAATCCCTCCCTAAAAAATTCTGACTCAATTATAACATATCATGCGGTGAAAATCCAGCATAATACTTGAAAAATATTTGAAAATGTGATACAATAAATTTATATTGAAAAAAATCAGAGGTGTAACTCATGGAGCAGAAAAAAATCGACCGAATAAATGAGCTTGCAAGAAAGGCTAAGACTTCGCAGCTCACAGAGGAGGAGAAGGCAGAGCAGACAGCTCTCAGAAACGAATACAGAGAAGCATTTCGCAGAAGTCTGTCCTCGCAGCTCGACAACACATATATAATGACATCCGACGGCAAGAAAACGAAGGTAGGCAAGAATAAATAGGAGATTTTATGAAATATTCAGAGCTTTTTCAGCTGGCGGTCAAGGCTGCCGGAAATTCGTATTCCAAATACTCGGGATTCAGCGTGGGAGCGGCTCTTTTAGCGGAATCGGGCGAGATTTTCACAGGCTGCAATATTGAGAATGCATCCTACTCGCTGACCAACTGCGCAGAGAGAACTGCAATTTTTAAGGCAGTATCCGAGGGTATAACAGAATTCAAAGCGATTGCCGTTGCAGGCAGCGCAGACGGAGATTTCAGCCGTCCCTGTACGCCGTGCGGAGCCTGTCTGCAAGTTTTGTCGGAGTTCTGCTCGGACGATTTTGCGGTTGTTCTTTCGGACGGGGTTCACAGCTTTTCGGAGTTTCTGCCGAAGCGCTTCACAGAGGATAAGATTAAATAGTACATTGGAGGAAATAATGCTCAGAAATAAAATAGAAAAGCTGCTGCTTTCGGTTCAGAAGCCTTCGAGGTACATCGGAGGAGAAGCTGGAAGTATAGTTAAGGATAAATCAAAGATAGATGTAAGATTTGCTTTTTGCTTTCCTGACACATACGATATAGGAATGTCGCATCTTGGAATGAAAATTCTCTATTCGCTGATAAATGAACGTGAAAATTACTGGTGCGAGAGAGTCTTTGCTCCTGCGGAGGATTTTGAAAATCTGATGCGTGAAAACGGCATACCGCTGTATGCGTTGGAGAGTCTCGAACCGATTTCTGATTTCGACTTTATCGGATTCACTATGCAGTACGAGCTTTCGTACACTAATGTGCTGAATATGCTTGATCTTGCAGGAATCCCCGTATTTGCACGGGATAGAGGCAATGAGCTGACAAGAATCATCGTCGCAGGAGGTCCTTGCGTGTGCAATCCCGAGCCGCTTGCGGATTTCTTTGACCTCTTCATTCTCGGAGAGGGCGAGGAAGTGAATCTTGAGCTGATGGACTTGTATCTCAGGCATAAAAAGGCAGGCAGCACCAAGAGGGAATTTCTCCGAGAAGCAGCACAGATACAGGGAATTTACGTTCCGTCATTTTACCATTTTAATTATAAAGAGGATGGTACAATTGAGAGCCTTGAAACCTCAGACGGAGCTCCTTCTGTAGTAAAAAAACGTATAATCAAGGATTTTGACAAGGTGTATTATCCCGACAATTTTGTTGTTCCGTTTACTGAGATCGTACATGACAGAGTCTCTGTCGAGGTTCTGAGAGGCTGTATAAGAGGCTGCCGCTTCTGTCAGGCTGGCTTTATCTATCGTCCGTTCAGAGAAAAAACAACGGAGACCATTTGTCAGGAGACCCATGATCTCTGTGAAAATACAGGCTATGATGAGGTGTCTCTTGCTTCGCTGAGCACGAGCGACCATTCTGAGATTGACTCTATGCTTGAAAGCCTGATCGACTATACTGAGGGCGAGCGTATTAATCTTTCCCTTCCGTCTCTGCGTGTGGACAACTTCTCGGAATCCCTTTTAGAGAAGATAAAAAAAGTCAGGAAAAGCGGTCTTACCTTTGCGGCTGAGGCAGGAACCCAGCGTCTCCGTAATGTTATCAATAAGAATGTAAGCGAAGAAGAATTGATGAATACTTGCCGTATAGCATTTGAGGGAGGATATTCCGCCGTAAAGCTGTACTTCATGATGGGACTTCCGACAGAAACGGACGAGGACATCGTAGGAATCGCTGATCTTGCACAGAGAGTGGTTGACTTGTATTATAGTATCCCGAACAAGCCGAAGGGCAGGGGAGTTCAGGTATCGGTGAGCACAGCGACCTTTGTTCCTAAGCCGTTTACGCCGTTCCAGTTTGAGCCGCAGGACACCCGTGAGGAAATAGAGCGCAAGCAGAAGCTTCTTGTGGATTCGGTAAAGACAAAAAAAATCAAGGTGAGCTGGCACGACCCGAATGTCAGCATTCTTGAGGCAGTGCTTGCTAAGGGAGACAGACGTCTCTGTGATGTTATCTATACTGCATGGAAGAACGGCTGCAAATTCGACAGCTGGAGCGAATATTATAAATTTGACGTATGGATGGACGCTTTCAGGGAGTGCGGAGTATCGCCTGAATTCTACGCCAACAGACGCTTTGAGTATGATGAAATTCTTCCGTGGGATCATCTTGATTACTACGTTTCAAAGGATTTCTTTATCCGTGAGAATAAAACTGCTCATGCAGCGGTAACTACGCCGAACTGCCGCCTGAAATGCTCGGGTTGTGGAGTGAGCAAATGCATAGGAGGTAGCTGCTTTGATTAAGGTAAGAGCTGTTTTTGAGAAAAAAGGACGTGCGAAATACATTTCCCACCTCGACCTCAACCGCTGTATGCTGAGAATTTTCCGCCGCTCCAAGCTTCCGATATGGTATACCGAGGGCTTCAATCCGCATCCGTATTTTTCGTTTGCGCTTGCTCTTTCGCTGGGCTTTGAGAGTGACTGCGAGGTGCTGGACTTCAATCTCAACGAGGAACTTCCTTTTGACGAGGTTCGCGACAGACTGAATGCCGTAATGCCCGAGGGAATGAGAGTCTCATCAGTTTCGGAGCAGAAAATGAAAATCACTGAGATTGCCAAGGCGGAGTACGATCTCTATTTGCTCAGCAATGACTATGAAAAGTTCGGAAATGCCGTTGACAGGCTCATGGCGCAGCCGGAGATACTGATCGAAAAGAAAACGAAAAAGGGGATAAAGAGTGTCGACCTAAAGCAGTCGATAGAACTTCTCAGCGCTCATCCAATTGGCGATATATTTAAAACATTTAAAATGACACTTCGCCTCCCGGCAGGTACTCAGACCAATTATAACCCGAATCTGTTCCTTGATGCGCTCAGAAATAACCAGGATCAGGACTTTGAGATCCTGAAAATAAGCCGTACAGGCATTCTTTGCGAAAATAATGAGATTTTTTTGTAAAAAACCCTTGCAATTTATTTCAAAGTGTGTTATGATATAAAAGCATTTGAAATCCGTTCGTGTTTTGCGAATGAGAATTAATGCCGAAAGACATTAAATCGAGCAGTCCGCTGCCTGCGCTTTATTATTTATTATTCTGCAAGACGCCGCAATGCTGAAACGGCTCCTGCGGACAGGTAAGAATGTTCGGAAATTTAGGAGGAAAATTAAAATGGATGCACTTAAGATGATCAGCAATTCAAGCCTGAAGGAAAATGTTCCGCAGTTTAATGTAGGTGACACTGTAAAGGTTCACGTACAGATCAAGGAAGGCGATAAGAGCCGTATCCAGGTATTCGAGGGTACAGTTATCGCTAAGAAGCACGGCGGAATCAGCGAAACTTTCACAGTAAGACGTGTAGCACACGGCTGCGGTATCGAGAGAGTTTTCCCTCTCCACTCTCCTGTTGTTGATAAGGTAGAGGTTGTAAGATACGGTAAGGTTCGCAGAGCTAAGCTCTACTACCTCAGAGACAGAGTTGGTAAGGCTGCTAAGGTTAAGGAGCAGATTCGCTAATCAGCGCAGGCTGAGTTGGACAGTTTTTGAACTGTCCGGCTCGTCCTCTTGCCTTGAAGGGACATCATTGTCCCTTTTTTGCTACTTAAAGTAATTGAAAGTGAGAGTTAGGTATGGAAAACGCAAATATCGAAGTAAATAATGAGCAGACAAAGGCTCCAAAGGAAAAAAAATCGCTGAAAAGAGATATTATCGAGATAGCGGAGTCAACATTCATTACAGTATTTGTGATAGTGCTGATTTTTACATATCTGCTTCATCCTGTTAATGTAGTGGGAACTTCTATGGTTCCTACACTCAGCGACGGTGACAGAATTTTTATGTCAACGATCACAACAAATGTTGAATGCGGAGATATCATTGTAATAAACAACGACGCTGCATACCTGTTGGATGAGTCGGGTAAGGTCTATTCAGAGGACAGCGGACTTTTTAACGAGTGTATTATAAAGAGAGTAATTGCCTGCGGCGGTCAGACTGTTGATATTGATTTCAACAGCAGTACTGTTACTGTTGATGGTGAAGTTCTCGACGAACCGTATATCAATGAGCTTACGACCAAAAATGAAGGTGCGCTTACTTTTCCTTTAGTCGTTCCCGAGGGATATTATTTCGTGATGGGCGATAACCGCAACAGATCTGCTGACAGCCGTAATCCCGATGTTGGTCTTATCAAGGATGATCAGATTTACGGCGAGGCTGTTATAAGATATTCTCCTGATTTTGAAATTTTATAATCAATGATGAAAAAATCCAGTGTAAGACTGAAAAACAGAATTTTCAGCGAGGTCATCAGCTTTCTCGAAATCGGACTGATAAGTGCGTTTGTAATGACGCTGATATTTACCTATATTATGAAAATTTCCACGGTTGAGGGCGAGTCTATGATGAATACTCTTGCAGAAGGCGATACTGTGATTGCGTCTGTGATGTATTCAGAGCCTGAGAACGGCGACATTGTAATAATCAATGCGTATGAGTCTGTTGTGCTGAATGCCTATTCTCAGCCCCAGTTCGGAGAAGGTCTGAACAAACAGATCGTCAAAAGAATTATTGCGACAGAGGGTCAGACCGTGAATATAGATTTCTCAAAGGGTATCGTATATGTAGACGGACAGGCTCTTGACGAACCGTATGTGTCCTCGCTTACACACCTTGATGAGGGAGCGTTTACCGGTAAGTATCCCGTTACGGTTCCTGATGGGTATGTTTTTGTCATGGGTGATAACAGGTCGGTCTCAAAAGACAGCCGTTCTGCTGAGATAGGCTTTGTATCGGTTGATGACATAGTAGGCAAGGTTGTTTTCAGGTTCTTACCATTAAATAAAATCGGATTTGTAGATTGATACCGGAGGTTTTTGTGGATAGTACAGAAATGAAAAATATTCAGTGGTTTCCCGGCCATATGGCGAAAACAAGACGGCTGATAAAGGCAAATCTTTCGCTTGTTGACGCTGTTGTCGAGATTCTGGATGCCCGTACTCCTATGAGCAGCAGCAATCCTGAAATGGAGTCTCTCACGGCAGGAAAGTCACGCATAGTTCTGCTCAACAAATGTGATCTTGCCGACGATAGGGCAACTCAGATGTGGGTGAACTACTATAGTAAAAAGGGAATTGCAGCTGTTCCTTTGGACTGCAAGTCGGGAAAGGGACTGAAGAATTTCCTGCCGACCGTGAAAAAAAAGGTTCTGAAGGAGCTTATGGAAAAGCGCTCTGCACACGGTATGAACGGAGCTGCAATCAGACTCATGATTGTCGGAATCCCGAATGTAGGAAAATCTTCTTTCATAAATAAGATGGCTGGCTCAAAGCGTACCAAGGTTGAGGATCGCCCCGGAGTTACCCGTTCAAAGCAGTGGGTAAAGCTCGAAAACGGTGTGGAGCTTCTTGATATGCCCGGAGTTCTTTGGCCTAAATTCGAGGATCAGAATATTGCGGTAAGGCTTGCGTTCACAGGAGCGATCAGCGACAGCATTCTTGATATTGAGTCGCTTGCAATGAAGCTTCTCAGCTATCTTGCGGAGTATTATCCGGATTCGCTCAGGGAACGCTATAAAATTGACATTGAAGCAGATGATACAGGGCTTGTACTTCTTGAAAAGGTAGGCAGAAAGCGCGGAATGATGATCTCCGGCGGTGAGATCAATACAGAGAGAGCGGCAATAACCGTACTCGATGAATTCCGCAGCGGAAAGCTGGGCAGAATCACGCTGGAGCTGCCGGATAAGGAGTAATCATGGCAAAACTGGCAGTTCACGAAGAGCTTTTTGCTTACGACAGCAAGCTCAGGGAGAAATATCCCGTTTTTTGCGGAGTAGATGAAGCTGGCAGAGGACCTCTCGCAGGAGATGTCTACGCAGCGGCAGTTGTACTGAGTGACGGAGTCCTGATAGAGGGACTCAATGACAGCAAAAAAATCTCCGAGAAGAACAGGGAAATTATCTACGATATGATCATAGAGCGTGCTGATGCGTACTGCATTGCGTCCGCAAGCGTGGAGGAGATAGATACTCTCAATATTTTGCAGGCGACAATGCTTGCAATGCAGCGAGCGGTCGCAGGACTTGGTGTGAAGCCCGGGTTCGCAGTTGTTGACGGAAACAAAGTTCCGCAGCTTGACTGCCCTGCGGAGTTCCTGATAAAGGGCGATGCTAAATCGGCATCGGTTGCGGCAGCTTCGGTTCTTGCAAAGGTTGCACGGGACCGCTATATGAAACAGCTTGCCGAAGCGTATCCGCAGTATGCGTTTGAAAAGCATAAGGGCTACGGCACAAAGCTTCACTATGAGATGCTGGAAAAATATGGTATCTCTGATATTCATCGCAAAACTTTTCTGAAGAAGCTTCTGAAATGACAAGAAGTGAAATCGGAAAAATCGGAGAGGATTTCGTATGTGCGTATCTTCAGCACTACGGATTCAGTATTCTGGCGAGAAATTACAGAATAAGAGGCGGAGAAATTGATATTATAGCTGCAAATGAGCAGTATATAGTTTTCGTCGAGGTAAAAACCCGCAAACCGGATAGCCTTGTAAGCGGATATGACGCGATCAATAAAAGAAAAAAAGGGCTGATAATTAAAACAGCAGCTGATTATTGCTGCAAGCATCCGACCGAATTGCAGCCGCGCTTTGATACGGCGCAGGTGATTTTCGACGGAAACAGGGTGCGCAGCATTGATTATATAAAAAATGCCTTTGATACAACAGGCTACAAATTCATTTTCTAAAGGGTGATATTATGTTCTACAACAGTACAAGAAACAGTGACATAAAGGTCAGCAGCGCTGAGGCTATTACTCAGGGTATTTCTGCTGAGGGCGGTTTGTTCGTGCCTGAGTCGATTCCCTCGATTACTCTTGACGAGGTTAAAGCTCTCGGTGAGATGAACTACGCTGACAGAGCCGCTTATGTTTTCAAAAAGTTTCTGACGGATTTCACAGACGCTGAAATCCACTACTGCACAGACAACGCATACAGCGTCAAGAGCTTTGAGACGGAGAGCATTGCCGAGATATCACATCTCTTTGACGGCACATATATGCTCGAGCTCTGGCACGGTCCGACTTGTGCATTCAAGGATATGGCTCTCCAGATCCTGCCTTATTTCCTTACAACTTCTGCAAAGAAAATCAATCTTGATAAGAAGATCGTTATCCTCGTTGCAACATCAGGAGACACAGGAAAAGCTGCTCTTGAAGGCTTCAAGGACGTAGAGGGAACTCAGATCCTCGTATTTTATCCCGAGCAGGGCGTAAGCCCCATGCAGAAGCGTCAGATGAAAACTCAGGAGGGTGAAAACGTAGGTGTATGCGCTCTCAAGGGAAACTTCGATGACTGCCAGAACGGAGTTAAGGCTATCTTTACAAATGAGGAGATCAAGGAGAAGCTCGCTGAAAATTCAATGATGTTCTCCAGCGCAAACTCGATCAACTGGGGCCGTCTTGTTCCGCAGATCGTTTATTACATCTCATCCTACGCAGATCTTGTTAAGGGCGGCGAGATTCAGCTCGGCGACAAGATCAATATTGTAGTTCCGACAGGCAACTTCGGTAATATTCTTGCTGCTTACTATGCAAAGCATATGGGAATCCCCGTAAATAAGCTTATCTGCGCTTCAAATATCAATAACGTCCTGACAGATTTCATCAATACAGGCGTATATGACAGAAACCGTCAGTTCTATGCAACAACATCACCCTCGATGGATATTCTCATTTCGAGCAACCTTGAGAGACTTCTCTATCTCATGACTGGAAGAAATGATGAGACGATCAAGGACTGGTTCGGTCAGCTTGCAGCAAACGGCAGATACGAGGTTTCAGCTGATGTCAAGGCTAAGCTCACAGAAGAGTTCTGTGCAGGCTTCTGCGACGATGAGCAGACAAAGAATACAATTCACGAGATTTATGAGAAGTATTCCTACACCTGCGATACTCATACTGCTGTTGCAGTCAAGGTTTATGAGGACTACAAGCGTGAGACAGGTGATACAACAAAGACTGTAATTGCTTCAACAGCAAGTCCTTACAAGTTCAGTGCAAGCGTCCTTGAAGCAGTAGAGGGCGGTAAGTCCGAGCTTGACGAATACGATATGGTTGCAAAGCTTGCTGAGCTTTCAAATATTCCTGTTCCGTCAGCACTCGCAGATCTCAGGAACAAGCCTGAGAGATTCAACGACTCAATTGAGAAGGACGCTATGAAGGAGTACGTTCTCAAGAATCTTGGAATCTAAGAGCGGGTGAAGGATGAGCTTATTTGTTATCGCTGACCTTCATCTCAGCTTTGGAGTTCCGGGCAAGACCATGAAAATCTTCAATGGCTGGGATAATTATCAGGAGCTTATCGAGAAAAATTGGCTTGAGCTGATTGCTCCGGAGGATATAGTTGTTCTTCCGGGTGATATATCATGGGGGATGTCTCTCGCACAGGCTCAGGCAGATTTTGAGTTCATTAACCGGCTTCCGGGTAATAAAATTATCATCAAAGGCAATCACGATTACTGGTGGACGACCAAATCAAAAATGCAGAATTTCATGAAGTCCGAGGGCTTTGATACTATTGAGATTCTTCACAATAATCACTTCAGATACGCAGAGAAATATGCAGTCTGCGGAACAAGGGGCTGGGTGAATGTTCCGGGCGAGACTCCTGCACAGGATGCAAAGGTATTGAACCGTGAGGTTCAGCGTCTGGAAGCCTCGATAAAGTCGGCTCTCAGCGAGAACCTCGAGCCGATTGTGTTTATGCATTATCCTCCCATTTACGGCAGCAGCTTCAATTACGATATTCTGGATGTTCTGTACAGATACAAGATCAAGGAATGCTACTATGGGCACATCCATGGACGCTCCGGACATAATCTGTGTGTGCAGGGAGTTTATGATGATATCAACTTTCACTTGATTTCAGGTGATTATTTACAATTTGTTCCACAAAAAGTAATGTGAATTGTAATAAATATAGAAGTGAAGAAATTCTATAGAAAAATTATTTTAAATGTGGTATAATGTCACAAGTGTGATTTATAAATATTATGGAGGACATATAAATTATGAGTTTAAAAGCTACAAACAAAACAGATGTAAATACTACAGAATTAGTCATCACAATTGATGCCGAGACTTTTGAGAACGCTGTGGAAAAGGCTTATCAGAGAGCTAAGAAGAACATCCAGCTTCCCGGATTCAGAAAGGGTAAGGTTTCAAGAAAGCTTGCTGAAAAGACTTTTGGTGAAGGCGCTTTCTATGAGGATGCTCTTAATCTTCTCGTAGGTCCCGAGGTTGACGCTGCTGTTCAGGAGGCTTCTCTTGAGCTTGTTGACAGACCTTCCGTTGAGGTTCTCTCTATTGATAAGGAAGTAGGCGTTGAGCTCAAGGCTGTTTGCGTAACAAAGCCTGAGATCGAAATCAGCGACTATAAGGGAATTTCCGCTTCAAAGACTGTTAAGGAAATCACAGACGAGGATATCGAGAAGCAGATCGAAATCATCAGAAAGAAGAATGCTAGAATCGTTTCTGTTGACGACAGAGCTGCTCAGCTTCAGGATGAGGTTATCATCGATTTCGAGGGCTTCTTCGGCGATGAGGCATTTGAAGGCGGCAAGGGCGAGGATCACCCGCTTCGTCTCGGCAGCGGTCAGTTTATCCCCGGCTTTGAGGATCAGGTTGTTGGTCACAGCATCGGCGATGAATTTGACGTAAACGTTACTTTCCCTGAGAATTATCAGATGACTGACTACGCAGGCAAGGAAGCTACATTCAAGTGCAAGCTCAAGGCTATCAGCTATGAGGAGCTTCCTGAGATCAACGACGACCTTGTTAAGGACGCTACCGAGTTCGATACAGTTGACGAGTATAAGGCTGACATCAGAGCTAAGCTCGAGGACGCTGCTGTTAAGCAGGCTGAAAGCGCTTACGAGAGTGCTATTCTTGACGCTCTTATCGCAAAGGTTGATTCACCTATTCCGAACTGCATGTACGAGAGAAGAATTGATAACATTATGCGTTCATTTGAGCAGCAGCTCAAGCAGCAGGGTATGGATCTCAACCTCTACTTCCAGTATACAGGTATGGATATGGAATCTTTCAGAGATACTTACAGAGACAGAGCTGTTAATGAAGTTAAGCTTCGTCTTGCTCTTGAGAAGATTGCTGAGCTCGAGAACATTGAGGTGACTGAGGAAGAGATCAATAACGGTCTTGCTGAGCTTGCAGCTGCAAACGGCATGGATGTTGAGGCTGTTAAGAGATTCATTCCTATGGATGAGTATACAACAGATCTCAAGGTTCAGAAGGCAGTAGAGCTTGTTAAGGAAAACGCTGTAGTTGCAGAATAATTCCGATAAAACAGGCGTATTCGACAAATACTATCACATTGTCCCACAAATTTTACTGTGGGACAAGCGTTTTTTAAAGAAAGGACGATATTATGAGCAGTTTTGTACCTTATGTAGTTGAACAGACAAGCAGAGGAGAAAGATCCTATGACATTTTCTCACGTCTGCTTAACGATCGTATCATCATGCTGTCAGATCAGGTAAATGACTCTACAGCAAGTCTTGTAGTTGCTCAGCTTCTCTATCTCGAAAGCCAGGACACTGAAAAGGATATATCACTGTATATCAACAGTCCCGGCGGTTCGATTACTTCCGGAATGGCAATCTACGATACAATGCAGTATATCAAGTGCGATGTTTCTACAATCTGCATCGGTATGGCTGCTTCAATGGGCGCTTTTCTTCTTGCAGCCGGAACAAAGGGCAAGAGATTCGCACTTCCCAACAGTGAGATCATGATTCACCAGCCGCTGATCTCAGGCGGACTTTCGGGTCAGTGCACAGATATCAAGATTCACTCTGACCACCTTCTCAGAACACGTCAGAAGATGAATGAGCTGCTCTCTGCAAATACAGGCAAGCCTCTTGAGCAGATCCAGCTTGATACTGAGCGTGATAACTATATGAGCGCTCAGGAGGCTCTCGAGTACGGCTTGATCGACAAGGTTATTGTAAAGAGGTAATTGACAGATGGCAGAGAATTTTAAATCATGCAGCTTCTGCGGAAAGGGCGAAAACAAGGTTCACAGTATGTTTTCAGCAGGCACGTCCAATATCTGTGATGAGTGCGTCTGCTACTGCTATGAAATGATTTTCGGTTCTGGAATCGCTAAGTCTCAGCGCAAGGCGGCTAAGGCTGAAAAGGAAAAATCGCTTGCTTCAATGAAGCTCCTCAAGCCGGTTGAGATCAAGGAGTTCCTCGATGAGTACGTCATCGGTCAGGATGAAGCAAAGATTTCACTTGCAGTTGCTGTGTATAACCACTATAAGCGTATTCTTAGTCAGGAGAATGAAAACGCAAAGGATGACGATGTTGAGCTTCAGAAGAGCAACGTTCTTCTGCTCGGCCCTACAGGTGTGGGAAAAACCTTTCTCGCTCAGACTCTTGCAAAGCTCCTGAACGTACCGTTTGCCATTGCTGACGCTACCACAATTACTGAGGCTGGTTATGTAGGCGACGATGTTGAGAATGTTCTCCTTCGCCTCATTCAGGCAGCGGACTTTGATATCAAGGCTGCTGAGAGAGGAATCATTTACATCGACGAAATTGACAAGATTGCAAGAAAGTCCGAGAATACATCTCTTACCCGTGACGTAAGCGGTGAGGGAGTTCAGCAGGCTCTCCTGAAGATCATTGAGGGAACAGTTTCAAATGTTCCGCCTCAGGGAGGAAGAAAGCATCCGAATCAGGAGGTTATTCAGATCAATACAAAGAATATCCTTTTCATCTGCGGCGGAGCTTTCGACGGACTTGAAAAGACTATCCAGAAGCGTATCGGAAAGGCTCCTATAGGCTTCGGCGGCGAGATCAAATCTCATAAGGAAGAGAAGAATAACATCTTCAAGAAGGTTGTTCCTAAAGACCTTATCAAATTCGGTATGGTTCCGGAGTTTATCGGACGTCTGCCGGTTATAACAGTGCTCGACGAGCTTGATGAGGGTTCGCTTGTGAGAATTCTTACTGAGCCTAAGAACGCTCTTGTTAAGCAGTACAGAAAGCTTTTCTCTTACGATGATATTGAGCTTGAAATCGAGGACGGCGCTCTTGTGGAAATTGCGAAGAAGGCAATTGTTCAGAAAACAGGTGCAAGAGGTCTGCGTTCAATAATCGAGACGATTCTGATGAATACAATGTTTGTCGTTCCGTCGGATGGAAGCATTGCAAAGGTTACTGTTACAGCAGAATGCGTAACAGACGGTACTCAGCCGATTCTTACAAACAGAAGAAACAAGGTTGTTTCAGTTTCCGAATAAATAAAAAAGCTGTTGCATAAGCAACAGCTTTTTCTTTTGGCTTAATTAACAGCCGCAGCCGCAGTTGTCATTGCAGCCGCATGAAGTGCTGATCGAGTGGTTATTGCCACAGCAGCAGAAGAAGATGAAGAAAAGAACCACTAAGATGATGATCCACCAGCAGCTGTTACCCTCGAAGCATCCATTGTTATTACACATAAAAAACAACTCCTTAAAAGAAATGTATTTGAAGCGGATTTCTTTGTTTCCGTTTCATAGTACATAATATGAAACTGCCGGAAAAGTGTTACAAATTTTTTTGCGGTTATGCGTTTCGACTGTTATCGCAGGTAAATCGTGGCATACTTATTATATTGCTAACCCAAACTAAACCTTGCCGGAAGTCCTGCAATACAGCAGTAACTCTGCTGTGTGTTTACCGGATCCTTTTGATTTATGCCTGCGTCTTTGGGCAGCGTTTAGCTGGCGGAGCAATAGAACAGTAACTCTGGAGGTAAGTAATGATAAACACGGACAAATTTACTCGAAAATCGCTGAGGATAATTGATATTGCCATAAAAACGGCTTCCGAAATGGGACACACATATGTTGGAAGTGAGCATCTTCTCTATGCAGTATTGAATGAGGGAACGACAAATGCAGCAAAGCTCCTGATAATCAACGGAATGGATGCAGAAACCTTGTACAGCGAGATAGTTCAGATGGTCGGGAAGGGGAATCCCTCATGTCTGAGCCAGAGTTATTTTACTACAGCGCTGAAAAAGATTCTGGAGCATTCCTATATGACAGCTCTGACCGATGGAAAAAAGCAGTCGTCTCCCGAGCATCTGCTGTTTGCGGTGATAAGGGATGATTCATGCAGCGGTTCGACATTGATGAGAAAGATGAACATAAATACTGCCGGAGTAGCTTCAAATCTGAATCTGATGATGTCAAAGCAGGTGCAGGATGAGCTTAATATTTCTCTCAAACCCAAGGCGTCACGTTTTCCGAATCTATTTAAATACGGACGAAATCTCACGGATATCGCAGCAGTGAAAAAGAGTGATCCGCTGATTGGCAGAAACAGGGAGATCGAGCGTGTTCTGCAGGTGCTGTCAAGGAGAACGAAGAACAATCCGTGTCTGATCGGAGAAGCCGGAGTGGGAAAAACGGCGATAGTAGAAGGAGTTGCCGAGCTGTTTGTAAGAAATCTTGTTCCGGATTCACTGAAGAATAAGTATATATTTTCACTTGATTTCACATCCCTGCTGTCAGGAGCAAAATACAGAGGAGATTTTGAGGAACGCATAAAAGCCTGCATCGACGAGACGATAAATGCCGGGAACATTATCCTTTTCATAGATGAGCTTCACACTATCGTAGGCGCAGGTGCCGCAGAAGGAGCAATTGACGCAGCAAACATAATGAAGCCTCAGCTTGCAAGAGGCGAGCTTCAGATCATCGGAGCAACTACCTTTGAGGAATACAGAAAGTCAATAGAGAAGGACTCGGCACTTGAAAGAAGATTCCAGCCAATTCATGTAAATGAGCCTGAAGAGAGTAAATGCGTTGAGATTATAAACGGGATAAAAAGCAAGTACGAGGATTTCCATTCTGTACAGATAAGCAGTGAAATAGTCACTCTGTCGGTCAGACTTGCAGTGCAGTATATAAACGACAGGTTTCTTCCCGATAAAGCTATAGATATCTTAGATGAAGCCTGTGCAAGAGCAAAAATCAGGATGACAGCTCGGACAGCAGATTCAGAATCACTGTATATAGACCTAAAGTCAGCGGAAATAAGCCTTGACGAGGTAAGCGGATTTATTACCAGAAGCAACAGACCGGTAACTGTTACAGAAGATGATGTTCTGTCGGTTATTTCGATTAAGACGGGTATTCCGCTGAATAAGATCTCTGTTGAGGAATCGCAGAATCTTAGCCTGTTGGAAGAGAAGCTGTCGGAGAAGATCGTAGGTCACGAGGACGCTGTAAAGAAGATATCCAATGCGATATTCCGGTCAAAATCGGGACTCAGGGATATGCGCCGTCCGACAGCGTCGTTTCTGTTCGCAGGACCGACCGGAGTTGGAAAAACAGAGCTTGCGAAAACCCTTGCGGAGATTCTATTCGGAAGCGATAAAAACATGATAAGAATTGATATGTCCGAATTTATGGAAAAGCACTCGGTATCCAAGCTGATTGGCGCTCCTCCCGGATATGCCGGATACGATGAAAAAGGAGGAAGCATCTGCGAGAAAATCAGGAGAAATCCATATTCGCTGATATTGTTTGATGAGATTGAGAAAGCAGACAAGGATGTGCTGAACATTCTGCTTCAGATTCTCGATGATGGAACTCTGACTGATTCGACAATGAGAAAGGTGAACTTTCGCAACTGTATAATTATAATGACTTCAAACGTAGGAGCAGAGATACTTTCAGGGAGAGCGTCACTGGGATTTACGGAAAACGATAGCAAGGCAGAGCTTGAAAGGGCTGTAGATATCATCAAGAGTAAATTCAGTCCTGAGTTTGTGAACAGAATAGACGACGTAATAGTGTTCAATACATTCGACAAGAGCGACCTTATGAAAATCAGTGAAAGGGAGTTGGATAATCTCCGAAAAAGAGCTTCTGCGCTTGGAATCGAGCTGACATACTCGGCAGAAATAGTAGAAGAGATCGCTCTTGCAAAGGATACTGAAAAATATGGCGCAAGACCCATAAAGCGGCGTGTTACCGAGCTTATTGAAAATGAGCTTGCACTAATGATAATTAACAGGACCCTGAGTAAGGGGGACAGGATCAAAGCGGAGATAAGCAACGGAAAAATATCGTTCTCAAAATGTGTTGCAGTGTAATAATCGGGAGAAACAGCCTTCAAACGGCGTCATTCGCAGTTTGGAGGCTTTAAATTCTTAGTATTACAATGAAAGCAGAAAAATTCGCATAACATATTGACATATTTATATATGTATGATATAATAGAATACATTATCAGGAGGTGAGTGTGTGGAACTCAATGTAAAAAGAACTGCTGCTATATTCAAGGCATTCTGCGACGAAAACAGGATCAGGATTCTACAGCTGCTGACCGGGGGAGAAAAGTGCGCCTGCAAGCTGCTGGAGGAAATGAATATTACACAGCCTACTCTGTCACATCACATGAAAATTCTTTGCGACAGCGGAATTGTCGAGGGGCGTAAGGAAGGAAAATGGATGCATTATTCCATTTCGCCTGAGGGAGTAAAGAATGCTGAAAAATGCTTTGAAATTCTGACTACAGTAAAAATTGAAAATGAAAACAAGTCGTGCTGCAGCGAATAATTAGGGTGTGTTTGCCTTAGTGTCAACACACCCTAATTGCACACGGCTAAAAATCTAAGCTAAGTATAGATATATTTCTATTTTTATATCTATCAATAAATGAGAGGAGTATTTTTATGGAAACAATTAAAAGCTGCTGGAATTTCATTCAGAACGAGGTTCTCGGAATGGCGTGGTTGAACAGATTGATAGGTTCTTTGCTGGATTCATTAGGAATTGACGTGAGCGGCAAATTAGGAGGAAGCATTCATTTCTTTATCTATGATGTGATAAAAATCATGCTGCTGCTTGGGATACTTATATTTATTGTATCATACATCCAGAGCTATTTTCCCCCTGAGCGAACCAAGAAAATTCTCAGCAGATTTCACGGTGTAGGAGCAAATTGCATTGCCGCACTTCTCGGAACAGTAACGCCGTTCTGCTCATGTTCATCAATACCGCTGTTTATAGGCTTCACGAGCGCAGGACTTCCGCTGGGAGTAACGTTTTCATTCCTGATATCATCGCCGATGGTAGATTTAGGTTCACTTGTCCTTCTGACAAGCATTTTTGGCTGGAAGATAGCTGTGGTCTACGTTGCAGTAGGACTGATAATTGCAATAGCAGGCGGAATGCTGATTGAAAAGCTGCATCTTGAGGATCAGGTGGAGGATTTTATCAGAAACGGAAAGGCTGTTGAAAACTCTTCGGCGGAGATGAAGCTGAAGGAGCGTGCTTTATATGCACTGAACGAGGTCTGGCTGACGATAAAAGCAGTATTTCCATCCGTTCTTGTCGGAGTGGGAATCGGTGCTGTGATACACAACTGGATTCCGGAAAAGCTTATTGTGGGAATTCTCGGCAATGACAATCCGTTTGGCGTTGTACTTGCGGCAGCTGCGGGAATCCCGATATATGCGGACATATTCGGAACGATTCCGATAGCGGAGGCTCTTTTAGGAAAAGGAGCACTGCTTGGCGTTGTACTTGCATTCATGATGGGAGTCACAACACTGTCACTGCCATCTATCATAATGCTCAGAAAAGCAGTAAAGCCAAAGCTGCTTGCGATTTTCATTGCGATATGTACAATAGGAATTATCCTTGTCGGATATTTCTTCAATGCGGTTCAGGGATTTCTGCTGTAATAAAAAGATAAGGAGGCAAATATGAGCAAGAACTGGTATCCGATAATTGATTATGATAAATGCATAGGCTGCATGGTCTGCAATGATATGTGCAGACACGGAGTATACAAGCCGGATGAGGAAATAAGAAAGCCAAAGGTAGTATACGGCAATGGCTGTGTTCACGGCTGTCATGGCTGTGAGAGGAAATGTCCTGCCGGAGCTATTCGTTACTGCGGAGACGATGGCACAATAGATATTGATTATGACTATGATACATACAAGCCTGAAATTATATGCAATGGAAAGCCAAGGGTAACATTCATCTGCGTGCACAATTCCTGTCGGAGCCAGATGGCTGAAGCTCTGGGAAAGCTGTATGCCTCAGATGTATTTGAGAGCTTTTCTGCCGGAACGGAACTGAAAGACCGCATTAATCTCGATGCAGTTCGTTTGATGAAAAAGCTGTACGGAATAGATATGGAGGAAACTCAGTATAATAAGCTTATTGATGATATTCCGCAGCCCGATGTGGTAATTTTTATGGGATGCAACGTAAGCTGTCCGGATGTTCCGAGTCAGTATGCAGAGAACTGGGGACTTGAGGATCCCACAGGCAGATCTGATGAGGAATTTGAAGTGATAATTCGTAAGATTGAAAAAAATATTCATAGGCTTAAAAAGCGTCTTTTGTAATGATGTATATATAATATTCACAAAAAATATCCCTGAAAATATTGTAAAGCAGACGAAAATGTGATAAAATTAAGAAGGTCTATAATATTGAAAATGAGCGTAATAATTTTCACACAAAAAGGAGAATCACTATGCGGAAATTTAGAATACCTTTATTACTTACAGCGTCTGCGGTATTTATGGCGTCGGCAATGTCTGGCTGTTCACTCTCAGGCTCTGAATATGACGACGGAAAGATGCGCTCCGGCATGACTGCAATGGAGTACGCAAAGGACATGGGAGTCGGAATTAATCTCGGAAACACAATGGAAGCTTACTGGGAGGATAAGCTCAACGAGACCTCAGGAGCTTCCCTTATCGGCGAGAATACTCCTCAGGACTATGAAAAATGCTGGGGAGCAATCGTAACGACGCAGGAATGCATTGACGGTATGCGGGACGCAGGCTTTGATACGGTGCGTGTTCCTGTATACTGGGGCAATATGATGGATGATGACGGAAGATACAAAATTAATGAGGAATACATGAAGCGCGTCAGGGAAATCGTTGACTACTGCCGGAAAGCTGAGCTTTATGTTGTAATCAATGTGCACCATTATGACGCCTTCCTGATACAGAACAAAGAAAAGGAAGAGGTTCTGAAAGCTACAGAAAAAATCTGGACTCAGATTGCCGAGGAGTTCAAGGGCTACTCAGATTATCTCATTTTTGAGGGATTCAATGAGGCTCTCGGCTCTCAGCCCGAGGGAGCTGATCTCAGTGAGGAAGAGATTTACGACTATGTAAACGACATGAACCAGACCTTTGTTGACGCAGTACGAAAAACCGGAGGCAACAATAAGAATAGAATTCTTATAGCATCCGGATACTGGACAAATATTGATAATACTACAAAGGACAGCTTTATAATGCCCGAGGATTCCGCTGAGGACAGATTAATGGTTTCTGTTCACTACATTGATAACGTTTGCTACTGGACGAATCAGATCGGCGGAAGCTATTGGCTTAATTACAGCACAGACCAGTGCGAGCTTCTCAAGGAAGCATTTACAAGCCGCAACATCCCTGTATTTGTCGGAGAAAGCACATCCATATACGATTATGAACGCATGCACGGAAGCGCCAAGGATATGGAGTCCTCCGAGTGCCTTGAAACTATCCTGAATATGGCGGTTGACTATGATTTTGTTCCGGTGCTCTGGGATGTTAACGATAATTTCTACTCAAGGACGGAGTTCAAAATCAAATCCGAGAGTGATCAGGATGTAATTGCAAATATTGCAGAGCGTATAGAAAATGAAGAATAAATGAACAAGAAATGAGAGAAAACCGCCTGTTACAGGGCGGTTTTCGTTTTTGGGATGTGCAGGAAATCGGAGTATTTTTGTATTAATTCAAGCATTTCTGTTTTAAATTATCGTATTTATTATTATTCATTTTCAGTACTTTTTTGTCAGCTTTCAGCATGTTTCGACAAGTGGAATTTACCATATATAGGCAAAAACGGGAGCATAACGATCAGACAGACTATTTCTGAAATGCAGGAGAAGAAACCTTTACGGGCTGTAATTTATTATTATGCTAACACTTTAGCATATACACATAGTATAATCCTGCTTTCATTGTACAGTGCCTGTAAATAATATGTAAACCATTCGGCAACCCCATTGACTTTATTCTTTGTTTGATGTATACTAAAACCATAGTGAAGTTGAGAGATTTTTGTATGAAACAAACCAAAAAGTTGTGAATTATTTAAAAGTTTCTTGGCTAATATGGAAAATGTTATTCTAATATATGGAGGTATCGTTATGAGATTTAAAAAGGCTGTAGCAGCGATAGCAAGTACGTTAATGTTATCCACGACGATATGTTCGTCACTGACAGCACCGGCAGCTTTTGCAGCAGAAACTGATATTAACTATGCAGAGGCTCTGGCATTGTCACTTTATTTCTATGATGCAAACGAGTGCGGATGCGAGGTAGATGAGGGACCGCTCACATGGCGTGGAGATTGCCATGTAAGTGATGCGACTTCTTCACTCGATAACGCAGTAGGTCTCGGAAGCACCGAAAAGGAACTCATTAAAACAATCAATGGCACAGACACCGTAGATGTTTCAGGCGGATATCACGATGCAGGCGACCATGTAAAATTCAATCTGACAATGGGCTTCAATGCAACCTCTCTCGGTTGGGCTTATTACGATTATCCGGAAGTATTCCAGGCAACAGGTACAGAGGCACACCTGTTGGATGTTCTCCAGAACACCTGTGATTACTTCATGAAGACAACTTACCTTGATGCAAACAATGATGTAATTGCTTTCTGTTATAACGTAGGCGACAGCAGCGACCACAACGACTGGCTCTCACCGGAAAATCAGACAGCAGCAAGAAAAACTTACTGGGCTACTGCTTCAGGCAATAACTCAGGAGCTGCATTTGAAATGGCGTCAGCTCTTGCAACTACATCACACGCTTTCAAAGACATAGACGCAGCTTACGCTGAAGAATGTCTCAAGTATGCTGAAGCACTTTACGAATTCGGCGCAAATTATCCCGGATACACTCAGGATGGTCAGGGAGATATGTACGGCGCCGGAAGCTATGTTGATGAAAAGGCTTGGGCAGAGGCTTGGCTCTATGTTGCAGACAGCGAAAACCATTCACTTCCGACAATAGTTCCCAGCGGCGGCTACTACGGCAGCGAGCTTGATAACTGGGTATATTGCTGGGATAAAGTCTGGGGCGGATATGCCTGCCTGATGTACGAGCTTACAGGTGATTCCAGATACGCAACAGAGATCAAGTATGAAATGGATATGCTGGTTAGCGACAAGAGCCAGGCATATTATCCGATTTCAGGCTGGGGAACTTCCCGTTATAACTGTGCTTGGCAGAAATATGCTATTACATATTCAGAGGGTCAGGGCGACAGTGAGTATCTGAATTACGCAAAGAACCAGATGGATTACATCCTTGGCAATAATCCTACAGGATACAGCTTCCTTCTTGGTTACGGCGACAAGTCACCAGTCAAGATCCATCACCGTGCAGCTAATCCCAACCGTGATGAGTGTACATATACTCTCTACGGAGCTCTCGTAGGCGGACCTACAACAGCTAACGGCGATTACGAGGACAATACCGAGAGATATCAGTATACTGAGCCTGCTCTCGATTACAACGCATGCTTCACACTTGCAATCACAGGTCTTCTCAGTCACTTCGGAGGAGATACAACAACAGCTGAGGGAACAATTGCAGCAGCTTCTGAAATCAAGGATGATTTCGAGTTTGTACTTGAAGGCTACGTTCCCGGCGAGGTTGCTCCTATCGTAACAACAGTAACAACA
>JAFTPG010000061.1 GCA_017463375.1 Ruminococcus sp.
CAGTTCGTTTTCAAGCTCTCTGACAGCGTTTGAGAGACTCGGCTGTGAGATAAAGAGCTGCCGTGCAGCTTCGGTGATTGAGCCGCATACTGCGACTGTTTTGATATATTTAAGCTGTTGAAGAGTCATAGTTCCTCCGAATATAAAATAAAGAAAAGTTGATATTAGATTTGCATAAATAACATGCTGAGTAAAAAATGAAAGTTTCGGTCAAGCCTTTTCAAAGGCTTGCGGATTCCAAAGGCAGACTCAACGAGTCCGTCCCCTTTGTCAGCTTCGCTGACATTTCCCCACACAGTGGGGAATCAACTTTGGGCGCTCTCCGCAGAGAGCGAAATTTTCTTGCCCTGAAAGGCGCTCCGCATAGGGTGAATTCAAAAACAGTCCAGTGGACTGTTTTTGAAGAGGGGCATGCCCTGTAAGAGAGGGCTGCCCCTGAATTTTCGTACAATAAGAATTCTGTAAAATTTAAGAGGCGGAGAAATCCGCCTCTTTTATTTTATATTATTTTACGGCAGTAAGAATAAATCCGTCGATATTATTTCCGGAAATAGTGTAATTGCCTGAAATCGGAACTCTTACCGAGGTTGAGTCACCCATAGAGCCTGTGAAGTAGATCTCGTACTGAACGCCGTCAGCCTCGCAGGTGAGGGGAGCGGTGTTAAGCTTGTACGCTCTGAGAAAGTCAACATATTCCTCAAGGCAGAGGTTATTCTGAGCCATAACAGCAGCGTGAGGCTTACCGACATATCTCAGATGCCACGGGCAGTAGTCCTGTCCTGTAGCGGAGGTTTTGTCTTTGGGATATCTCAGGATGAAGCCGTAATCCGCGCAATTTTCAATAAGCCATGACTGCTCGTCGTTGCCGTCGTAAGCGATAACGGAGCTGGAGCCATTGATTGCGATGTCTACTGTATAGCCTGTAACTGACTCCGGATAAGAAGTAGGATAGATCGAATCATCGTATGTATACGGCTGAGTAGTGCTGTACACAACGAAGTCTGAAAGTCCTGTAGCGTTATTGTATGCCTGCATCAGCTGATTGAGAGCGTCAGCGGCCTCCTGATTGAGCACAAGGTCGTCGTTTCTGAGCGAGTAGCACTCGTTTTTCTCTTCGGAAAGCTTAACAAGAGCTGACGAGTTATCCTCTGCTGACGCCGGGTGAGACGCATTGATAATAGTGAGCAGACCCGATGAGATCTGAGAAGAGGGCACAGCAAGCTCAGAGTAGCCGAGATAGGAGATTCCGGTAGCAGTCTGCTGAGTATTACTGCCCATTACAGAAGGGTCGCTGAAATTAGCGGAAGGGTCAGTGCTCGAGCCTTTAAAATTTCCCGAAACGACAATAGTGGTATCGGGCTTCACGAAAAAGTCTCTTCTGAGGCTGTCAGCAGCGACAATAGTGCCGACAGTGAGAGCAAAGGTCATGATGACCCTGCCCTTTTTAAGACGTGGTTTTGCCATAAGTAATGTCCTCCGTATTCAATTATTCCACACAAGTAAGTTTATATTTTTATCTGTTAATTAAACCGGCGGAGGGTCATAAGCCTGACCTCCGACGCAGTAGATGCTGTAGCCGCTGAGCGAATCGTAAACGGCTTTCCATCTTGAGGTTCCTCCTGCGAGAACCATGATATAGGTTTTTCCGTTTGCTTCGGCATAATTTGCAAGACACTGACCAGCCTGGTCGGTGAAGCCAGTCTTGCCGCCTTTGATAGTAACTCCGGGCATTTCAGTTCCTTCCATGCGGCTGAACATCGTGCTGTAGAGCGTTATACCCTCAGGGTTGTACTCCGTCGGGGGAATGTAGTACTGATAAGTTGACATGATCTTCTGGCAGGTTTCATCACGCAAAGCATATTCAAGAATGAGAGCCATGTCAACAGCGGTGCTGTAGTGATTTTCGTCATGCAGTCCTACAGGGTTGGTAAAGTGAGTGTTTTTGAGTCCGATTTCCTGAGCCTTGCTGTTCATGAGTTCAACGAAAGCGGCTTCCGAGCCTGCGACATATTTAGCGGCGGCAAGCGAAGCGTCAGCTCCTGACGGGAGCATCATGCCATAGAGAACCTGTTCCATAGTCGGAGTTTCGCCTGCAACGAAGCCGGCTCTTGAAGCTTCCATGTCGATCATGGGGTCGATCATATCGGCAGTGATCTCGACCGTATCGGAAAGATCCTCGATATTTTCGACAGCAACGATGAGCGTCATGATTTTAGTCAGTGAAGCGGGATACATGATCGTATCAGGGTTGCGGTGAGCAATGATTTCGTTTGTTTCCGTATCAATGAGAACCGCATATTTGGTGTCGAACTCCTCGGAAAACTGTACAGCCGTCGGAGAAAGACTCGGATACACGAGTCCCGGAGCTGTAGTAGGCTCAGGCTCGGTAGTCGGTTCTGAAGCTTCATCGGGCGTATTTTCGGATACGGAACCTGCATTCAGCCGAGCAGCTGATCTGGAAGAATCAGAGCTGTCCGAGCATGAATTGACGATAAATACTATACCAACAATTATAAGAACCAATAGAAGAAAAGCTGCAGCGATCCGGAAATAATGAATTTTGTATTTTTTCTTTCTTTTTTTATTGGCCATTCTGCACCTCAACATATATCTATATACAATATTATAATACAAAAAAAGACAGGTGTCAACAGTGAAAAACAAAATGTCGCAGAAATCAGTTTTATTTGTTGAAATATTGAATATGACAATTGCAGGGGCTGGCGTCCCCGACAGCCCGCAGGTGAATTTTAACGTCACTTCGTTCGACCTTGCTTTGTACAATCTGAGCTGTTGAAAGCTGTTGAAGGCGGTGAAAATAATTCGCACTGTTCCGGCATAGAATATATGCAGAAAAGTTTGTACTATACGGGAGGAAGCTATGATAAAGAGCATGATCAGACGGTATACAGCGGTATTGCTTGCGATACTGACAGTAATTATGAGCGGAACTGTACGGGTTCAGGCGGAGGAGAATGCGGCAGCATACATCCTGACGGAAGCATGCACGGGAGCGGTTCTTGAGGAATATAACTCGGATCAGAGGTTAAATGCAGGATATCTGAGCAAGCTCATGTCGCTTCTGCTGATAGCGGAGGATATTGAAACGGGGAAATTTTCCCTTGAAACGGAGCTTACGGCTCCTCAGTCGGTATACGGGACAAAGGGCGCTGTAATATGGCTCGAGCCGGGGGATAAGCTGACTGTTGACGAGCTTCTGAAAGGCGCAGTCATAGGAAATGCAAACGACGCAGTAACTGTTCTTGCGGAGCGTTCGGAAGGTTCGCTTGAGAAGTTCACAGCAAGAATGAACAGTGAAGCCTTTGACCTCGGACTGCGTGACACGGCGTTTTATTCTCCGCATGGCTACTACGATGAAAGGGAGTACACAACGGCTCACGACCTTGCGGTGATCTGTTCTGAGCTTCTGAAATACGAGTTCATGGAGCCTTATTTCAGGACGTGGAGAGACTTCATCAAGGAGGGTCAGACGGAGCTTGTGAACGAGAACACCCTTGCCCGGACATACGATCGCCATGTCGGATTCAAGGCTTCTCATTCGGAGGAGTCGGGCTATTGTATTGCCGAGTGCGGACGCTCTGAGGACGGAACAGCATTCATAGCCATTGTACTCGGAGCTTCTGACGAGAACTCGTCCTTGTCTCAGGCAAAACAGCTCGTGAAAAAGGGCTTCAGCGACTATAAGGTGACTACTCCGGGCTTCCTCGACGAGCTTCTTCGTCCGGTGAAGGTGAAAAACGGAGTCGATTCGGCAGTGGAGGTCCGCCTGAAAAGCCAGAGTACCGTGGTCGTTCCAAAGGGAGTGAGCGAGCTTTCAAACGTGATCGTTATGCCCGAATATCTGGAAGCTCCGCTGAAAAAGGGGCAGAAAGCCGGTACGGCAGCCTTCTACAACGGGGATACTCTGGTCTATGAAACCGACATCATAGTACAAAATGACGTTAAACGACTCACTTACAGCTATATTTTAAAGAAAATGTTGTTAAACCTCATAGAAAATTAGGTGAAAAATTGTATGGAATGTACAATTGTTGAAATTCTACTTGAAATAAATCTCAAAATATAGTATTATAATAGTGGTAAATTATATTGTATGCATGAGAATTTTCACTCATGCAAACTGGAGGTACAATAACTATGTCTTTAACACTCAATACCAAGTATTTGGAAGGCTTTGTCAATGCTGACGAAATGGCTGGCATCAAGGCTCAGGTTGAAACTGCTGCTGAAATGCTCCACAGCAAGACAGGTCTCGGCAATGATTTCTTAGGATGGGTTGAGCTTCCTACAGATTACGATAAGGACGAATTTGCAAGAATCAAGGCTGCTGCTGAGAAAATCAAGTCAAATTCCGATATTCTCATCGTTATCGGTATCGGCGGTTCATATCTCGGCGCAAGAGCTGCTATTGAGCTTCTCAAGTCGCCCCTTTACAATAATATGAAGAAAGATACACCCGACATCTACTATGTCGGCAACAGCATTAATCCCACTTACCTCAACGAGGTTATTTCTCTCTGTGAGGGCAAGGATTTCTCTGTAAACGTTATCTCTAAGTCAGGTACAACTACCGAGCCGGCTCTCGCTTTCAGAATCTTCAAGAAGATGGTTGAGGATAAGTACGGCAAGGAGGGCGCTAAGGATAGAATTTTTGCCACAACTGACAAGGCAAGAGGAACTCTCAAGAGCCTTTCCGATACAGAGGGCTATGAGACCTTCGTAATTCCGGACGATGTAGGCGGAAGATTCTCCGTTCTTACAGCAGTTGGTCTGCTCCCGATCGCTGTTGCAGGCTGCGACATCGACGCTCTTATGAAGGGCGCTGCAAAGGCTCAGGCTGACTTTATGGCTGACTTCGACAACAATGACTGCTACAAGTATGCAGCTCTCAGAAATATCCTCTACAGAAAGGGTAAGTCTGTTGAGATGCTCGTTTCTTACGACCCCAGCTTCGTTATGATGTCTGAGTGGTACAAGCAGCTCTTCGGCGAGAGCGAGGGCAAGGACAACAAGGGTATTTTCCCATCATCTGTTGTATTCTCCACAGACCTCCACTCAATGGGTCAGTATATCCAGGACGGCGCAAGAATCATGTTCGAGACCGTTGTTGATATCAAGACTCCCAAGCAGGATTACTTCCTCGAGAGCGACGAGGCTAACCTCGACGGTCTTAACTTCCTCACAAACCAGAATATGTCCGTTGTAAACAGAAAGGCATTCGAGGGTACTGTTCTCGCTCACACAGAGGGCGGAGTTCCCAACATCATCCTCGAGCTTGCTGATACAACTGAAGAGAGCGTCGGATATATGATCTACTTCTTCGAGAAGGCTTGTGCGATCTCAGGCTACGTTCTCGGAGTAAATCCGTTCAATCAGCCCGGCGTTGAAAGCTATAAGGCTAACATGTTCGCTCTTCTCGGAAAGCCCGGATATGAGGGACAGAAGGCTGCTCTCGAAGCTAAGCTCGGCTAATTATTGAAGCTAAGGAGCTTGTACCGCCTGACGGTACAGGTTCCGCTAAATAAAAATACATAACACTGCCGCCAAGGCAATGGAAGGAGTAAATTATGATTAAGCTTATCACAGGAAAAAAAGGAACAGGCAAAACAAAGATCCTTATCGACATGATTAATGACGCTGTTAAGGCAACAAACGGCAGCCTCGTTTGCATCGAGAAGGGCGAAGCTATCAGACGTTCTATCAGCTATAAGGTAAGATGGTGCGATACTGAGCAGTTCAACATCACAGGCTATGAGTCAATCTACGGCTTTATCGCAGGCATGCTCGCAGGCAACTACGATATCAAGGAGGTTTTCGTTGACGGAATCTTCAAGATCGGCGGACGTGACTATGAGGAGTTCGGCAAGACTCTCGAAAAGCTCGACGCTCTTACAGGCGACGATACAACTGTAGTATTCACAGTTTCTGCTGATGAGTCTGAGCTCTGCGACAGCGTTAAGAAGTTCATCAAGTAAGCTTCTGAAAGAATTTTCCGCAATTTTTCCGTCTTGCTATTGACAGAATTTGCGGATTGGTGTATAATATAATTTATGGTGCTCTAAAGGATTTGTAATATGATAATTAATTTAAAACAGCTTTTAAATATTGTCGGGGAAAGTAAGGATATTGACGGCTTCGTCACTAAAGAGGAGCTTGCTGATATCCGTGGATGTAATTTCAGCTCTCCGGTGCATATAAAAGGCAGAATTTTCAACAGAGCCGGTGTGGTTCATCTGAATTTTTCTGTGGATTTTACTCTCTTTATGCCCTGCGACAGGTGTATGAAGGAGTTTGAGAGAGATTATCATTTCGATTTTGAACATATTGTCGTTCATTCCTCAAGCAGTGACAACGATGAGTATATCATTGCCGAGGGAGAGAGCATTGATCTGAGTGAAATCGCTGTTACGGATCTGCTTTTGCAGCTGCCGTCAAAGTATCTCTGTCAGGACGACTGTAAGGGGCTTTGTATGGTGTGCGGCTGCGATTTGAATGAATCCGAGTGCGATTGTCTAAAATAAACTGAGCTGTGAAAGCTCTGTAAGGAGGTGCCAGAATGGCTGTACCGAAGAGAAAAACTTCCAAGGCTAGACGTGATAAGAGACGTTCTGCTGTATGGAAGCTTGATGCACCGGCTATGTCCAAGTGCAGTAACTGCGGCGCATACAAGGCTCCGCATAAGGTTTGCAAAAACTGCGGTTTCTATAAGGGCGTTGAGGTTCTTAAAATGGATGCTGAATAATCGGATGTATCTGATACATGAGGAGGAGAGGAGGAGAAATCCTTCTCTCCTTTTTGGGTTTATAGCCCCTGTAATTCGCCGTTCCGGCAGAATTGGGAGTTTTAATATATGGTAAAAATCAGCAGTGTTGACGCCGGTTCTCCGGCGGCAAGGGCAGGCATTCTCGACGGAGACTGCCTTGCTTCAATCGGAGGAAATCCTGTGAAGGATGTCCTCGACTATATGTTTTATGCCGCTGAGGAGTCGCTTGAGCTTGAAATAATCAGAGGCGGAGAATCTCTGCACTTCAATATAAAAAAGGGCGAGTACGATGACCTCGGTCTGCAATTCGATACTTTTCTTATGGACAGCAAGCAGTCCTGCCGCAATAAGTGCGTGTTCTGCTTCATCGACCAGATGCCGCCGGGAATGCGTGAGACGCTCTATTTCAAGGACGACGACGCTCGTTTGTCCTTTTTGCAGGGCAATTACGTCACTCTGACAAATCTTGAGCAATCCGACATCGACAGAATAATCAAGATGAAGCTCAATATAAATGTCTCGGTTCATACGACGAATCCCGAGCTTCGCTGCAAAATGATGAACAATCGCTTTGCAGGCGAAAAGCTGAAATATATCCGTCAGCTTGCGGAAAACGGAATTAAGCTCAACTGTCAGATCGTATGCTGCCCCGGACTCAACGACGGCGAGGAGCTGAGACGCTCTCTTACAGATTTGGGAGAGCTGATGCCGAATATCACCAGTATGGCAGTCGTTCCCGTGGGACTTACTAAATTCCGTGAGGGACTCTATCTGCTGGAGGGCTTCACCAAGGAGACTGCGGCTGAAACTATTGATATTATTGAGGAGTTTCAGGCTGTATTTCTCGAAAAGTTCGGGACTAGAACCGTTTTTCCGTCGGACGAGTTCTTTCTTATTGCAGAGCGTGAGCTTCCGCCTGTGGAGTATTACGAGGACTTCTCGCAGTACGAAAACGGAGTAGGAATGCTTCGTTCGCTGATTGACGAGTTTGAAAAGGCGCTTGACCTCGCTGAATGGGAGGGCGGAGAACGTCACGTTTCCATTGCGTGCGGCTATGCTCCGTATTCCACAATGCAGAGTCTTGCAAAGATGGCGGAGGAGCGTTTTCATCAGCTGAAATGTAATGTTTATCGAATCCGAAACGACTTTTTCGGCGAGACTATTACTGTTACAGGACTTATTACTGCTCAGGACCTGATTGCTCAGCTCAGGGGACAAGAACTCGGAGACGAGCTTCTGATTTCGTCGGCAATGCTGCGACGGGATTCAGAGCAGTTTCTCGATGACCTCACAGTCAGCGATGTCGAAAGAGAGCTTGGAGTAAGCGTGAGAGCTTCGGATAACGATGGATATGAATTGCTTGACGCAATTATGGGAATAACTTATTAAACAAAAAGAAAGGAGATGCTGAAATGTCATTACCGATTGTTGCAGTTGTGGGACGCCCTAATGTGGGAAAGTCCACGCTTTTCAATAAGCTTATCGGTCAGAGACTCTCTATCGTGGAGGACACTCCGGGAGTTACGAGAGACAGAATCTACTCGAAATGCGAGTGGAGAGGCAGAGAGTTCATGGTGGTGGATACGGGAGGAATCGAGCCTGACAGCGACGATGTAATTCTTGCCCAGATGCGCCGTCAGTCGGAGCTTGCCATCGAAAAGGCAGATGTTATCGTGTTCGTAACCGATATCCGCTGCGGAGTAACCTCTGACGACTATACAGTAGCTCAGATGCTCCTCAAAAGCGGAAAGCCGATAGTTCTTGCCGTGAATAAGTGCGATACTCTCGGCGAACCTCCGATGGAGCTTTACGAATTCTATAACCTCGGTCTGGGAGAACCGTTCCCTGTTTCTTCGCTTCACGGTCACGGAACGGGAGATATGCTCGACGAGGTGTTCAGCCACTTCCATGACGGAGAAGAGGAGCAGTACGACGACGACTACATCAAGGTTGCCGTAATCGGAAAGCCGAACGCTGGAAAGTCCTCTCTTATCAACAAAATTGCAGGCGAGGAACGTGTAATTGTTTCCGATATCGCAGGAACTACCAGAGACGCTACGGATACTGTTATCGAAAATGAGTACGGTAAGTTTGTGTTCATTGATACCGCAGGAATAAGAAAAAAATCCAAGGTAACAGAAAAGGTCGAGCACTACAGCGTGCTTCGTGCATATATGGCGGTTGACCGTGCTGATGTCTGCGTAATCATGCTCGACGCTGAGGAGGGCTTCACCGAGCAGGACTCCAAGGTTGCCGGATACGCTCACGAACAGGGCAAGGCATGCGTAGTTGCCGTAAACAAGTGGGATTTGATCGAGAAAAACGACAAGACAATGCAGGAATACCGCACAAAGCTTGAAAACGATTTCAGCTTCATGTCGTATGTTCCGTTTGTGTTTATCTCCGCTAAAACAGGACAGCGCATAAACAAGCTGTATGAGCTCATAAAATATACCTATGGACAGAACAGCATGAGAATCTCAACAGGTATGCTCAACGATGTTCTTGCCTATGCGACTACAAGAGTTCAGCCGCCCTCGGATAAGGGACGACGACTGAAGATCTACTACATGACCCAGCCCTCGACCAAGCCGCCGACGTTCGTTACATTTGTCAACCGTGCAGATCTGTTCCACTTCTCATACAGAAGATACATCGAGAATCAGATCCGTTCAACCTTCGGTCTCGAGGGAACTCCCGTTCGCTTTATCGTCCGTGAAAGAGGAGGCAGCGACAAATGATGAACTATGTGCTTGCAATTGCGGCAGCAGCTGTAATCAGCTATTTGCTGGGAAGCTGTAATTCTTCAATCATCGTAGTCAGACTGCTTAAAGGCGAGGATGTCCGCAGTAAGGGAAGCGGAAATGCAGGTCTTACAAATACTCTCAGATGCTACGGAAAGGGCTGCGCTCTGCTGACTCTCATCGGAGACCTCGGAAAAGGAGTCGTTGCCGTACTGCTTTCGAGACTGATCTGCAAAATGCTTGAAGCAGGTCTTACTCCCGACAATGATACCCATTACATCGGATATATAGCAGGTCTTTTTGCGATTCTGGGACACGTTTTTCCGCTGTATTACGGCTTCAAGGGCGGAAAAGGCGTTCTTGTCGGAGTTTCAATCTTCATTGTTGTAAATCCGGTTGTTTTTGCAATTCTCATAGGAATATTCGCAATAGTCCTCATACTTTCAAAGTATGTATCGCTGTCCTCAATTATAGCTTCGGCGATGTGTCCGGTTCTGACGATTCCGGTGGGACTTTATATTAATCAGGTCTCGCTGGAAAGAAGCCTGCTTTACGCAGTTCTTTCAATACCGATGGCAGCAATGGTAATATGGATGCACCGCTCGAATATTCAGCGTCTGAAAGACGGCTGCGAAAATAAATTTTCATTCAAATCATCAGGAAAGTGATGATTCTATGTGTACAGGGGCACTGACCCCGGAGAGGAGTGACATTAATGGCAAATATAGTAATTCTCGGTTCGGGAGGCTTCGGATTAAGCCT
This sequence comes from Ruminococcus sp., assembly GCA_017463375.1. Taxonomy (GTDB): domain Bacteria; phylum Bacillota; class Clostridia; order Oscillospirales; family Ruminococcaceae; genus Ruminococcus. The sequence continues at coordinate 10,291 of JAFTPG010000061.1, forward strand.
TGCTGTAATGGCGGAAAAGTACGGACATAAGGTTACGGTCTGGTCGAAGTTTCAGAAGGAGATCGATGACATAAGAGCGCACGGAGAGCACGTTCAGAAGCTCCCGGGAGTTCCTGTGAGTGAGAGAATAGGTCTTACATCAGATATCTCATGCGTTCAGGGCTGTGAAATACTGATTTTCGGAATTCCGTCAAGCTTTGTCCGTGATGTAGCAAAGGAGGCTAAGCCTTATATTGACGAGAATATGGTTATTGTCAATACGGGAAAGGGTCTCGAGGACGGCTCTCTCAAGCTTCTGAGCGAGGTTCTTGCAGAAGAGCTTGAATCCGATAAGATCGTGGTTCTTTCGGGTCCCTCTCATGCAGAGGAGGTCGCAAGAGGAATCCCGACAACTATAGTTGCGGCTTCAAAGAATATGGAAGCAGCTGAATATGTTCAGGAAACTCTCTGCAATGAGGTGCTCAGAATCTATCTCAGCGAGGATGTTGTGGGTTGTGAGATCGGCGGAGCTTTAAAGAATACGATTGCTCTCAGCGCAGGAATATGCGATGGTCTGCGCTACGGTGACAATACCAAAGCAGCTCTCATGACAAGGGGAATTCACGAAATTGCCCGTCTCGGTGTCGCAATGGGAGCAGATATGCAGACATTCAGCGGACTTACAGGTCTGGGAGATCTTATCGTTACATGCACAAGCATGCACAGTAGAAACCGCCGTGCAGGAATTCTGATCGGCGAGGGCGTCTCTCCCGAGGAAGCTGTCAAGAAGGTTGGAACTGTAGAGGGCTATCACTGCTGTAAGACCTCCTATGCGCTTGCTCAGCGTCTCGGAGTAGAAATGCCTATTACGGAACAGCTTTACAGCGTGCTTTTCGGCGGAGCAAATGTAAAATCTGCAATAGATGAGCTTATGTCACGTCCGCAGAAAAATGAATCCGAGCTTTAAGCTTTGACGGAGGCGGTGTTGAAATGAAACTTATTGCAGTTCTGGGAAGCAATCGTCCCGGCTCTGTTTCGGAGCGTGCGGCGAAGCATTTTATTGACGGAGCTAAGGCTGCCGGATATGATGAGGTCAGGGTGTTCAGTGCAAATGACATGAATATCAGAGGCTGCCGAGGCTGCGGCTCGTGCAGAAAAAATGATACTGACTGCGTTATTGAGGATGATTTTGCAAAGTATCTGTCAGAGCTGAAAAGCTGTGACGCTCTTCTTGTGACGGCTCCGAATTATTATTCACAGGTTGCAGGCCCCATGATGACGTTTATGAACCGTCATTACTGTCTGACACGCAAAGACAAGACCCAGCGTCTCAGACCGGGGATCAAGGTTACGGGAATTTTTGCTCAGGGAGCGCCCGAGGATTATCCGAAATACCCGTCAACCTATGAGTGGTACATGGGAACATTTGCAGGAAAGGGAATGGAAAACTGCGGAATGCTGATAATCGGCGGAGACAGTGACATTGCCCGAAAGCTTGACGAAGCATATGAAATGGGAAGATCCCTATAATGAAAAAAGGACGACTGCTCAACAGTCGTCCTTTTATATTTATAAGCCTGAATAAAGCAGAAAGTTTTCGGTCCAGCCTTTTTCAAAAGGCTGGCGGGGTCGAGGGGCAGCGCACCTCGTCGCTCTCCGCAGAGAGCGAAACTCCTTGCCCTGAAAGGCGCTCAGCAAGGGGTGAATTTCAAAACAGTCCGGTGGACTGTTTTGAAAGAGGGGACGCCCTCTCTTGCAGGGCGTCCCCTATACTAAAAAGTTTATTTTTTCCCGTTCTGTTTGAGCTGGAAACGCACGTCCTCGCCCTTGAATTCCATGCAGGTATAGACCGCTGTAATTCGTGAGACGACACGCTCCTCGTAGCGGCGGCGGATTCCTGCAAAATCAAGATTAGTACTGATAATAGTAGGTCTGCCGCTGTTGAGACGTGTATTTATGATATTATAGATAGTGGAGCTGTAAAAAGCGGATTCATATTCCGTACCGAGGTCATCGAGAATCAGCAGCTCTGCGTCCATAACAAGATTGATCATGTCGGAGCTGTGCTCACGGCTGAAATGCTCACGCTCGATGCTCCGCAGGATATTGATAATGGAGTCATAAATAACGCTGTAGCCTCGCTCGAGAACCTTATTTGCAATAGCAAGAGAAAGATGAGTTTTACCCAGTCCCGTTTTGCCGAACATGAGTATGCTCTCAGAATTGGCGTTGAAGGTTTCGGCATAACGCTTGGCGAAATTGAAAATGCGCTCCATAGTGAAATAGTCCTCGCCCTTGTAGTAGCTGAGACTGAACGTGTCGAAGCTGGAGAGCTGAAGCTGAGCGTTGCGGTTGAGATTGGAGGCGGCAAGGCTTCCGCAGAGCTTTTTGAAGCAGTCGCAGAATTCGCTGTTGAAGTAGCCTGTATCCTGACACTTAGGACAGGAGTAGTGCAAATCAAGGTAATTCTCGGGATATCCGTTCGAGACAAGAATCTGACGTGACATCATCTGAGCGCCGAGGTTAAACTGTCTGAGCTGTTCGATTTTTTCGGTTACAGCCGCACCCTGTCCGGAGGTCATAATTTTAATCAGCTCCTTGCCGGTATTGTAGAGCTGATTGTTAATCTCACGGATCTGAGGAATTTTTTCATTGATTTCACGGATTCTGTTTTCGTTTTCGTTTACAGCCTTCATGCGGCGGTTGGTCATAATCGCACGGGCTTTGTCAAAGATTTCGCTGTCCATATCAACACCTCCTAGAAGTTATTGATGAATATTTTGTACTTATCGACATCAAAGTCGTCGTCCGAAGCTCTGGCGTCGGATTTTTTTCTCTTTTTGTAGTCACTTTCGGCATTTTTGACATCTTTGACGGAGGTATATCCGCTGTCACGCCATGAAAGGAGAATCTTATTTATGTACTCGAAAGAGAGCTTATCAATCTGCTCAATTGTTTTCTCGTAGGCATAGTGTATCAGCTCCAGATTGAAGCCGATAGTTTTCCACTGAGCAATAATATCCATCTGCTTGGCAGTGGGACGGCGTTTCATCTCAAATGAGCGCATGATCTGAGTGACATACTCTCTTGATCCAGACATACGGCTGACTTCCTCCTGAGCGGCGTTGAGCGTATTGATTTCGTTTTCGCTCCAGTCGCAGGCAATTTTCTCAATATATCCCGGGTTTGTCTTTTCGATTGAAACGCAGTAGGCAAGAAGAGTTATGATAACCTCTTTTTTCAGTCCGAGATATGTATACATCCAGATCAGGGAATTCTGCTGAATGTGGGTAAGCGTGCCGAGTATGCTTTCAGCAGTTTTAAAAAGCTCGGAAATATCGTCGGAATCCTTCATAAGCTTTGAGATCTCCGACGGAGTGAGATTCTGTTTCTGTCTTGGCTGAGGAGCTGTTTTTTTCTCCTCGGCAGGAGCCTTCTGTACTGAGTCAGACGGTGAGGCAGCCGGCGGAACAGTATTCTGAACCGGAGCAGCCGTCATGATAGAATTATTCCGGAGCGTCTGAGCTGAATCAGGCGACAGAACGTTTACCTGCTGCCAGAACATAACTGCGTCGGCAGCCTGCTGAGGAGAAACTCCGGTATTGAGAGCAATTTCCTCATCGGTGCAGTCTCTGCCCGAGCAGCGAAGAATATAAAGCAGAACCTTGAGCTGTTCACCAGTAGCGAGCTTGAGAAAGTTATCTGCCACAATGCAGGGGACTCCGAACATAGTACCCCAAATACCGCTGTTTGTCTTGAAATTCAAAAGAAATTCCTCCCGAAAAGATGATATCTACATTATTATATCACATTTTCGGGAGGTTGTCATCATGTAATTTTGAACAATTTCAATTGTGTGCCATTGTCAGAACGGCGTAGTATCATACATTTTTTTCAGCTTGTCGATAGCCTTTTTTTCGAGTCTTGATACATATGAACGGGAAATGCTGAGCTTTTCTGCAACTTCATTCTGCGTATGAGGATGAGTTCCGTAGAGTCCGTAGCGATGCACAATAATTTCAAGCTCACGCTTATCGAGGCATTTGTCCAGAAACTGATAAAGCTGACGTGAGCGGATAAGCAGATCAACCTGGTCATGAATATTGACTCCGTCGTCCATCAGATCCATCAGAGTCAGCGTGTTGCCGTCCTTGTCTGTATCAATCGGGTCGTTGATGCAGACATCACCTGCGGTTTTCTTCATCGCACGGAAATTCATCAGGATCTCGTTTTCTATACACCTGCTTGCATAAGTAGCGAATCTGGCACCCTTGGTATAGTCGAAGGTAGAGACCGCCTTAATCAGCCCGATAGTACCGATAGAAATCAATTCATCCTGATCGGCGGTCGGAGAGGAGTATTTCTTCACGATATGAGCAACAAGCCGCAGATTATGCTCGATCAGCTTATTTTTAGCAGACCTGTCGCCCTCAGCAAGCAGCCGGAAGCATTCCTCCTCTTCTTTTTTTGAAAGAGGCTTCGGGAAAACAGTATTGCTCTCAATGTGGAGAGCGAAAAAAATCAGGTTTCTGAGAAGTTCAAGCAGCATACATATCCTCCGTTTACAAAAGATGTTCTATGATATGCACAACAGCTTGAACGATATTATAGCTCTCAGAGCTTCATAAAATTTTAGAGCGATATAAAGGGATCTGTGGGCAGCAGCTCGGATCAAAGAAAGGCAAGAAGCTCGTCACGAACGCCGTCAAGACGAGTATCAGAAAGCCCGAAGTCCATTTCCTTATAGCTCCATGCACATCTTGAAATGCCGTGCTTCTCAAATACGCTATTGATAGCTTTGAACCACTTTACTGTATCTTCGGGAGACACAACGTCAATAACACCGTATTCTCCGCAGTAAAGCGTGGTATTGCTGAGCTTTGCCGCTTCAATGGCAGGAGCGAACAGTTCCTCGAAGAATTCAGGAGTAATATTGCTTTCATCAAAGGACAAACGCTCCTCGGGCTTGATTGCGTCAGTCCAGTAAGCGCCCTGATGAGTGAATTTCAGCGGCTCATAGCAATGGAAATTGTATACGACCTTATCGTCATAGGGTTTATCGAGAGCAGGAACAGTCTCGGAGCTGTTATTATTATAGCTTCCCACAAGAATTAAAGTATCGGGGGCATAGGCACGGATTCTTTTTATGCACTCGTTTGAGATTCTGTTCCATGCAGTAATATACTCCTTGCAGGTAACCTCGTTGAGAAGCTCAAAAGCAACGGTGTCCGGATATTTTCCGTATCTGCGTGAAACCTCCTCCCAAAGACGGTAAAAGCGTTCCTGAAGCTGCTCATTTTCAAAGAAGCCTGATTCACTTTCACCGTAGCTGTCAAAGGAGAAGCCTGCGGTTTTGTGAAGGTCAAGAACGGTATTCAGATTATACTTTCTGCACAGTTCAAGTGCCCGGTCGATTCTTGCAAAGCCCTCGGCATTGTAAGTACCGTCGTTATTTTCAACAACATTATAGTCAAAAGGAATTCTTATATGGTCGAGACCCCACGAAGAGATCTTCTCAAAGTCAGGCTCTGTGATGAAATTATTCAGTCTGTCCTCGCTGTAATCGCACTGAGAGAGCCATCCGCCTAAATTTACGCCTCTGTAAAAACCTTTGCTTTTTAACATAGTATATCCGCCTTTCTGCTGATTTGAATTTCTGATGAGATGAGTATATCATATTCTCCTTAGTGGTTAATATCATATTCATGCTGTTAATATCAGATTTATATTGCATTTTCTGCCGCAATGATGTAAAATGTATTCAGAGGTGATACGATATGGATATTGAAAGAAAGCTCTCTCATGCGGAATTTCTCAACAGGGAATACAATGTTACGCATTTGCCTTACCAACATGAAATGGAATTTTTTCAAAGTGTAAAGCAGGGAGATATCAATAAAATAAGACAGCTGTTCAAACCTCTTGGCTGCGGCGAAATGGGAAAGCTCAGCGATGACAGCCTGCGGAATCTGAAATATCATCTCATTATTACGGTAGCTTTTATTACACGCTACTGCATTGAAGGCGGAATGGAGATGGAAACGGCATATAATCTTAGTGACGTTTATATCCGCAGCATAGATAAGTGTATCAGCGAAAAAGAAATCCACATACTGCATCGTGAGATTGTAGAAGATTTTGCTCAGCGCATGCATATTATTCACCGGACAGTACTTTATCCGAAGCAGATCGTTGTTTGTCTTGATTATATTTACGATAATCTGCATACAAAGATCACGCTGGAAAGGCTTGCTGAGATTGCCGGTCTGAGTACGTCTTATCTGTCGAAGCTTTTTCACAAGGAGGTCGGGGTCACCGTTTCGCAATATATCACCAGAAAGCGGATAGAGGCTGCCGAGAATATGCTGAAATACTCCGATTATTCCTGCATTGAAATATCAAATTATCTTTGCTTCAGCTCGGAAAGCCATTTTATTCAGGTGTTCAGAAAGCATACCGGCTTCACTCCGAAATGCTATCGTGGAAAATTCTTCCGAAAGAGATATGATGACGAATCCAAAAAATAAGAGAGGTGTTATTGATGGAACTGATACAAGTAAAGAAGCTGTCACAATGGAAGCAGATATATAAGCTTTACCGATCTGCATTCCCGAAGTATGAGCGAAAGCCCTTTTATCTGATATGGCTCAAGCACAAAAAGGGCTGTGCGGATGTGTGGACTATCGGGAGCGGGAACGAATTCGCAGGTCTTGCCATTACCATGAATTCAGGAGATATGGTTCTGCTTGATTATTTTGCAGTCTGTGAGGAAAAAAGAGGAAATGGACTCGGCGGCAGAGCCCTGAGAGAATTGCAGGATCACTATAAAGGAAAACGTTTTTTTCTCGAGATCGAGAGTGTATATGACAAAGCTGAAAACATCTCTGAACGCAAACGCCGGAAAAGCTTTTATCTTTCAAACGGCATGACCGAAATGAAGGTTATGGCAAATGTTTTCGGCACGGCTATGGAGCTTCTGGGACATGGCTGTGAAGTCAGTTTCAGTGATTACCGGTCGGTTTATTGCAATGTCTACGGCGAATGGGCAGCTAAAAATCTGGCTGAGCTGACCTATCCGTCAGCGGACGAAAATGACGGATAATAAAGTAATCGGAGCAGATTCTGTATTATAGGATCTGCTCCGTATTCGTATATAGATTATTTTTTCAGCAGCTGCTTGATTCTCTCAGCTGCAATTTTTGTATCCTCGGGACTTCCGAAGGTAGAGAAACGGAAATAGCCTTCACCGCATTCGCCGAAGCCCTGACCGGGAGTTCCGACAACCTGAATTTCATTGAGAAGGAGATCGAAAAACTCCCAGCTTGTCAGACCGTCGGGGCATTTGATCCAGATATATGGAGCGTTTTTTCCTCCGCAGTACCATATACCCAGCTCATCAAAGGCGCTCATGAGGCAGGCAGCGTTCTGCTTGTAAATTCTGATATTGCTGTGAATCTGCTGCTGACCCTCGGAAGTGAAAACTGCGGCAGCTCCTTTCTGAATGATGTAGGATACGCCGTTTGTTTTTGTCGTACGGTTGCGTACCCACATCGAGTTCAGGTTCATTCCCCTGCGTTCAAGCTCCTTGGGAATAACTGTATAGCCCAGACGAGTACCGGTAAATCCGGCAGTCTTTGAAAGCGAGCAGATTTCAATTGCACAGGTGCGTGCACCGTCTATTTCAAAGATGCTGTGGGGGAGCGAGTCGTCCTCAATGAAAGCCTCGTATGCGGCGTCAAAAAGAATTACCGAGCCGTTTCTGTTAGCATAGTCAACCCATTCTTTGAGCTGAGTGCGGTTGAATACAGCACCTGTAGGGTTGTTCGGAGAACAGATGTAGAGTATGTCAGCCTTGATATTATCGTCAGGTGCAGGAAGAAAGCCGTTCTCCCTGCCGGATGAAACGTGGACGATCTTTCTTCCGCCCATAATGTTTGCGTCCACATACGCAGGATATGCCGGTTCAATTACGAGTGAAGTATTGCTGCGGTCGAAAAGGTCGAGGATATCGCCAAGCTCATCGCTTGCGCCGCTTGACACAAAGACTTCGTCCGGAGACAGGGTTACTCCTCGGGTTCTGTAATATTCCGCAATTGCTTCACGCAGGAACGGTGCGCCGCATTCGGGCATATATCCGTGAAAGGTTCCAGCCTGAGCCTGATCGTCAACAGCTTCGTGGAGAGCTTCTATAACAGCGCCGCACAGAGGAAGCGATACGTCGCCTATTCCCATTCTGTAAAGGTGAGTATCAGGGTGCTCATTCAGATATGCTTTGGTTTTCTGAGCGATATTATAAAAAAGGTATGAATCCTTGAGGTCGGAATAAAAAAGATTTGGTGTAGTCATATTTCAGTTTCTCCTTCGTAAATAGTTTCAGCAGGACCTGTCATAGTTATCCTGAAATCATCGGCAGCATTGATTTTAAGTGTTCCGCCGTCGAGAATAACGGAGATCTCCTCGTTGTGACGGCAGAATCTCTTAGCAGCCGCTGCTGCTGCGGAAGCGCACGCTCCGGTACCGCATGCCATAGTAATTCCGCTTCCTCGCTCCCATACTCTCATGCGGAGAGTGCTTCTGTCAATGACCTGAACGAACTCGACATTTACTCCTCCGGGGAAGGCGTCGTGCTTTTCGATCGCAGGTCCGACCTTCTCAAGAGCCACAGCCTCAGCGTCGGGAACGAATATAACAGCGTGAGGATTTCCCATAGAAACAGGCGTGCAGGTGATCTCTTCGCCGCTGACTGTGAGAGTCATATCATCGCTGATCTCAGCGATCCCCATATCAACAGAAGCGCTTTTTACCCGTCCCTTTGAAACTTTAAGTTCAAGAGTTTTAATACCCGAAAGTGTTTCGACCGTAATACGGGTTTTATCGGTATAGCCCTTGTCGTAGACATATTTTCCGACGCAGCGTATGCCGTTTCCGCACATTTTAGCTTCGCTGCCGTCGGCATTGAAGATACGCATTTTGAAATCCGCCGTATCGGAGGGAGAGATCCATATCATACCGTCCGAGCCTGCGCCGAAGTGGCGTTCGGAAAGCTTTACAGAAAGCTCCGAAGGATTTACAGGCTCGCCGTATACATATAAGTAGTCGTTTCCAAGACCGTGCATTTTTGTAAAGTGCATAATATTACCTCCATCTATTTATCTGATTTTATTTCTGAGAGCTTTTGCTCGAACCGATTCTTTCTGGTATCAGTAGGAATTGCTGTGGGATAGTCTCCGCTGAAGCAGGCGCTGCAGTATCCTCCGCCGCAAGAAAGCTCTCCAAGAGCCGATACGGGAAGATAACCGAGACTGTCTGCACCGAGGATATCTGCAATTTCCTCAACAGAATGCTTACATGCGATAAGGTTTTCGCTTGAATCAATATCCGTACCGTAATAGCAGGGATGCAGAAACGGCGGCGAGGATATTCTCATATGGATCTCCCTTGCGCCTGCGTCACGCAGAAGCCCGACGATACGTCCGCTTGTAGTTCCTCTGACAATTGAATCGTCGATAAGGACGACTCGCTTTCCCTTTACGCTTTCCTCAACGGCACTCAGCTTGATCTTCACCTGATCCAGTCTTGTGCTTTGTCCGGGAGAAATAAAGGTTCTGCCAATATATTTATTCTTGATGAGTCCTATTCCGTATGGAATTCCCGATTGCTGGCTGAAACCGAGAGCTGCGTCAAGTCCCGAATCGGGAACGCCGATAACGATGTCAGCGTCAGCCGGATGAGCTTCTGCAAGTATTCTGCCTGCCCGGACTCTTGCAGAATGAACCGAAACGCCGTCGATTTCTGAATCCGGTCTTGCGAAGTAGATATATTCAAATACACACAGCTTTTTTGGCTGTTTACCGCAGTGTTCCTTTCTTGAGACAACTCCGTTTCTGCTGAACACAAGAATTTCTCCCGGCTGGACATCTCGAACGAAATCAGCTCCGACAGCCTTTAACGCACAGCTCTCGGAAGCTATCACATACATACCGTCAGCAGTCCTTCCGTAGCAGAGGGGACGGAATCCATAGGGATCTCTTGCACAGATAAGCTTCTGAGGAGACATAAGCACAAGGGAATATGCACCGTCAAGAGAATTCATTGCGGCGCTCAGAGCGTCCTCAATGGAGGGAGCTTTCAAGCGTTCTCTTGTAACGATATAAGCAATTGTTTCGGTATCGCTTGTCGTATGGAAAATAGCTCCCGACAGCTCCAGTTCGTCACGAAGACTTGCCGCATTGCTGAGGTTGCCGTTATGTGCAAGAGCCATTCTGCCCTTCTGATGATTGACCTCGATCGGCTGACAGTTTCTGCGGTTTGTACCGCCGGTTGTTCCGTAGCGGACATGTCCGACAGCCATAGTTCCGTTGGGAAATCCTGAAAGCGTTTCAGATGAAAAAACCTCGCCTACCAGTCCCAGATCCTTATGTGAGGTAAACACGCCGTCGTCATTTACAACAATACCGCAGCTCTCCTGACCTCTGTGCTGGAGAGCATACAGTCCATAGCAGCAGATACATGCGGCGTTTGTCGGTTCCGGAGATATTACTCCGAACACTCCGCATTCTTCTCTCAGACTCATACCCTGCCTCCGTTGGAATGCTCGTATGCAGCGCCGACAAAGCCTTTGAAAAGCGGATGCGGTCTGTTGGGACGGCTTTTGAATTCAGGATGATACTGAACTCCGACATGAAAGGCTCTGTCCGACAGCTCGACGGTCTCAACAAGCCTGCCGTCCGGAGAAGTACCGCTGAGCGTCAGACCTTTACTCTGAAGAAGCTCACGGTAATCGTTGTTGAATTCGTAGCGGTGGCGGTGGCGTTCGCTGACAGTGCTGCTTCCGCAGCAGCGCTCCATAGTCGTACCGGGCTTGATCTCGCAGGGATAAGCTCCCAGACGAAGAGTTCCGCCCTTGTCGATACTGCTGCTTTGTCCGGGCATAAAATCAATGACCTTGTTTCTGCACCGCTCGTTGAATTCTCCCGAATCGGCATCGGGAATACCTGCGGCGTTTCTTGCGAATTCGATTACGGCGATCTGCATGCCGAGGCAGATACCGAAATAGGGGATCTGATTTTCTCTTGCATACTTTGCCGCAAGGATCATGCCCTCGATTCCCCGGCTTCCGAAACCTCCCGGGACAAGGATTCCGTCAAGCTCAGAAAGCTTTTCCGTGCAGTTTCCGGCGGTTATTTTCTCCGAGTCGATCCACTGTATATCAATATGTGTATTATGGTAATAGCCTGCATGGCGAAGAGCCTCCGCAACCGAAAGGTATGCGTCATGAAGCTCGACATATTTGCCCACAAGACCGATTTTTACGCTGTCTGAAGCAGCTTTGATGCGTTCAACCATCTGCGTCCACTCAGTGAGGTCGGGAGAAGGCGTTTCAAGTCCCAGTTCACGGCAGACTACCTCTGAGAAGTCAGCTTTTTCCAGCATGAGCGGAGCTTCATAGAGATTCGGCAGAGTAATATTTTCAATCACGCAGTCGGGCTTTACATTGCAGAACAGGGAGATCTTCTTGAAAATAGATTCCTCAAGAGGCTCATCGCAGCGCAGCACAATAATATTCGGATTTATCCCCATACCCTGAAGCTCCTTCACCGAATGCTGGGTAGGCTTTGATTTATGCTCATCAGAGCCCCGCAGAAACGGTACAAGAGTAACATGGATGAACAGACTGTTTTCACGTCCGACCTCAAGAGAGATCTGACGCACAGCTTCGATAAAGGGCTGCGACTCAATATCACCGATAGTGCCGCCGATTTCCGTGATAACCACGTCTGCACCTGTTTTTTTGCCTACGCTGTAAACGAATTCCTTGATCTCGTTTGTGATATGCGGAATCACCTGAACGGTAGAGCCGAGGTACTCGCCCCTGCGCTCCTTATTCAGTACGTTCCAGTAGACCTTGCCGGTGGTGAGATTTGAATACTGGTTAAGATCCTCGTCAATGAATCTTTCGTAGTGTCCGAGATCAAGGTCGGTTTCAGCTCCGTCCTCGGTAATATAAACCTCTCCGTGCTGATAGGGACTCATTGTTCCGGGATCTACATTGATGTACGGGTCAAGCTTCTGTGCAGCTACCTTCAGTCCTCTTGCTTTGAGAAGTCTGCCGAGAGAGGCGGCGGTAATGCCCTTACCCAGACCCGAAACGACTCCGCCTGTTACAAATATATACTTTATCATTCTGATACTCCTTTAGAACCTGTTCACATAGGATATAATGCACGTCTTTTCGGCAGATTTCGCTGTTGACTGCGTTAAAAAATTTGAAATGCGACAGCATTCCTGCGTTTTTTGCCTTGTCCTCAACAAAATTGTGCTTGAAAATCCACACATGAATCCTATGTGGACAGGTTCTTAAAATTATTTTCCGCTGTCTCCGTAGTTTGCAAGAACTCTCGCCGAGGGGTCGTTTACATCGCAGCCCTCCCACTCCTTGTTGGGCATCCAGAAATCAACTATCATTCCGCCCTGACCGGGATAGTACTTCTCAAAAATCTCACGGTAAAGGAGCGACTCCTTTGTAAATGGCTGAGCGTGGGTATATTTCCGGCGCAAAGTCTCAAACTCATCGTCAGTGTAGAAGGCTTCGGCGTATTCTTTAAGATAATCCACCATGGAGTGTCCCACTGCGTCTGAGAAGGCAGCCTTTTCACGCCAGAGTATCTCATCGGGGAGATAGTCTCCTTCAAAGGCTTTTCGGAGAAGATATTTGCCCTTTCCGTACTTATTCAGCTTCATCTCAGGGTCGATGGACATGACATATTTCACGAAATCGAGGTCTCCGAAGGGAACTCTTGCCTCGAGTGAGTTTACCGAAATACAGCGGTCGGCACGAAGTACATCGTACATATGAAGCTCACGGATCCTCTTCTCTGATTCGGCTTGGAAAGCCTGAGCGTCAGGAGCAAAATCTGTATACTTGTAGCCGAAAAGCTCGTCGGAGATTTCTCCTGTGAGGAGCACACGGATATCGGTCTGCTCATGGATCGCCTTGCAGATGAGATACATTCCCATACTCGCACGAATGGTTGTTATATCGAATGTGCCGAGCAGGTGAATAACCGTTTCCAGCGAAGAAAGCACATCGTCCTTTGTGATGTAGATTTCCGTGTGGTCACTTCCGATGAAGTCTGCTGCCTGCTTAGCATATTTGAGATCGATAGCGTCCTCGTTCATACCCACGGCAAAGGTTTTAATGGGAGCGTCACTTTTCTTTGCGGCAATAGCGCAGACAAGTGAGGAATCAAGACCTCCCGAGAGCAGGAATCCTACCTTTGCGTCGGCAACAAGACGTTTTTCAACTCCAGTTACGAGCTTATCGTGAATATTGCGGCATACAGTTTCGAGACCATCGCAGCAGACGGTTTCAGGCTTTGCGATATCGCAGTAGCAGATGAACCTGCCATCTTTATAATAATGTCCGGGCGGAAACGGCATAATCTTATCTGTAAGACCGACAAGGTTTTTTGCTTCGCTTGCAAACAGAATTATACCTTTTTCGTCATAGCCGTAATAAAGCGGACGGATTCCGATAGGATCTCTTGCGGCGATATAGTCCTGAGTCTCTGCGTCGAATATAATGCAGGCGAACTCAGCGTCGAGCATAGCAAACATATCGGTGCCGTACTCCTTATACATAGGCAGCAGTATCTCACAATCGGACTCACTTTCAAAGCTGTACTTAGAAGAAAGAGCCTTTTTCAGCTTTTCAAAGGCGTAGATCTCGCCGTTGCAGACAGCATAGCTTCCGTCAAGAGAAAAGGGCTGCATACCCGAAGGCGTCAGTCCCATAATTGCGAGACGGTGAAATCCAAGCAGTCCATTGCCCGTATCAACGATACGGCTGTCATCGGGACCTCTTGAAACGGTCTGCTCAAATCCTTTTTTGAAAGCGTCTGAATCAGCACTGCATCCGCAGTAACCCATAATTGAACACATAATTAACTCCTCCATGTACCACTTAATGCCGACGGATCTCTCCGCCGGCATAAATGATCCATAATACATTTCTCCTTTCCTTATTCAATAAGGAACATTATTTAACGCCGAAAAGCAGATCTCCGTAAGTGGGGAAAGGCCAGTATTTTTTAGCAGTAATAACCTCCGCCTCATCGCAGGCAGCACGCAGCTCGCTCATTCTGACAAGAACAACGTCACGGATCGCGTCAGCTTCCTCACCGATATTTCCTGCTGAATCAAGAGCAGCTACAGCCTGTTCAAGCTCAATAGTTCCGTCAAAGATGCTGTCTGCAAGAGCCGAGAGCTTCTTTACAAGAGTGGTTTCATAAGCACAGGGAATGCTTTCGTCAAGAGCCTTCTTTGCAGCGGCAGTCTTAGCAAGCTCCATAGCATAAGCCTCAACCGCAGGAGCAATCTCTGTTCTTGCCATATCCACCATTGTATCTGCTTCAATTCTGACAGTCTTGCAGTAGTTTTCGAGCATGATCTCATATCTTGATTTCAGCTCTGTTTCGGAGAATACTTTCAGAGAAGTCAGCATAGTCACATTCTTCTCATCCAACAGATGAGGCATACAGTCGGGAGTAGTGCGGTAGTTGAGGAGACCTCTCTGCTCTGTAGCCTCCTTGATCCATGAATCGTCATAGCCGTTTCCGTTGAAGATAATGTGCTTGTGATCCTTGATAGTCTTGCGTATCATCTCGTGAAGAGCAGTTTCAAAGTCCTCAGCCTGTTCAAGCCTGTCAGCGTAGATCCTCAGGCTTTCAGCAACAGCGCTGTTGAGCATGATGTTAGCACAGGCGATGCTGTTGGAGGAACCAAGCATACGGAACTCAAATTTATTGCCTGTAAATGCGAAGGGGGATGTACGGTTACGGTCTGTAGTATCACGGTTGAATTTCGGAAGAACATCAACTCCGAGCTTCATCTTAGTTTTTTCAGTACCGCTGTAGGGCTCATCCTTTTCGATAGCTTCGATCACCGCATTCAGCTCATCGCCGAGGAATATTGAAACAACTGCGGGAGGAGCTTCATTTGCACCGAGTCTGTGGTCATTGCCGGCGGTCGCAACGGAAATTCTGAGCAGATCCTGATAATCATCGACAGCCTTGATAACTGCACAGAGGAAAAGCAGGAACTGTGCATTTTCGTAAGGAGTCTCACCGGGAGAAAGAAGGTTAACACCTGCGTCAGTGGCAAGAGACCAGTTGTTATGCTTGCCGCTTCCGTTAACTCCTGCGAAGGGCTTCTCATGAAGGAGACAAACAAGTCCGTGCTTAGCTGCGACCTTCTGCATGATCTCCATTGTAAGCTGGTTGTGGTCGGTTGCGATATTGGTAGTAGTATATATAGGAGCAAGCTCATGCTGTGCGGGAGCTACCTCGTTATGCTCGGTCTTAGCGAGGATACCAAGCTTCCATAGCTCATCGTTAAGCTCTTTCATGTAAGCCTCGACTCTGGGCTTGATGACGCCGAAGTAATGGTCATCCATCTCCTGACCCTTAGGCGGCTTTGCTCCGAATAAAGTACGTCCTGTAAATATAAGGTCACGGCGCTGATCGTACATTTTCTTATCTACGAGGAAATATTCCTGCTCGGGACCTACAGAAGTGCGTACACATTTTACGCTGTCATTTCCGAAAAGTCTCAGAATACGAACAGCCTGCTTGCTGAGAGCTTCCATTGAACGGAGAAGCGGAGTTTTCTTATCGAGAGCCTCGCCGCCGTAGGAGCAGAATGCTGTAGGAATGCATAATGTCTTACCCTTGATAAAAGCATAAGAGGTAGGATCCCATGCTGTATAGCCTCTTGCCTCGAAGGTAGCTCTCAGACCTCCGGAAGGGAAGGAAGAAGCGTCAGGTTCGCCCTTGATGAGTTCCTTTCCTGAGAACTCCATGATCACACCGCCGTCGGGTGAGGGAGTGATAAAGCTGTCGTGTTTTTCAGCTGTAATGCCTGTCAGCGGCTGGAACCAATGAGTGTAGTGAGTAGCACCATTAGCGATCGCCCAGTCCTTCATAGCAGCTGCCACAGCATTTGCAACGCCGATGTCAAGCTTTGCGCCCTCGTCGATAGTCTTTTTAAGTGACTTATAAACCTTTGCAGATAAATTGGCTTTCATCACTCTGTCGTCAAATACCAGACTTCCGAAATACTCAGATACAGTTCCCATAAAAATCTCTCCTTTACTTAATAAAAAAGACAAGGGCACCTCTGATGTAAATACATCAAAGACGCCCTTGCCTTAATATATCATATTAGAGCGTGTTCACATTAAAACCAAACACGCATATTTTTGCAAATTTCATCAACTTCTGCGTTGAAAATTTTTGCAATACGCAAGTATTCCTGCAAATTTTCGCCTTGAATTTGACGAAATTATGCTTAAAAATCTGCATATTCATTTTATGTGAACACGCTCTAAATTTTTGCCGCTGACGTTCACAGGTTTTGAACACAGCGTTTTAAAGTCTGCGCTGACTTATGGGGAAAAAGAAAAGACAAAGATACCTTCAAGGATGAACCTCAAAGACGCCTTTGCCTTTTCTGCTTTGTATTATACACCTGCAAAAATCATTTGTCAACCCCCTTTTCATAATTTTCCAAAAAAATTTGAAATCGAAAATTTTGGTCTTGACAAAGCTAAAAAAGCGTAGTATAATACAGACAAATGAGCAAAGGCGTTCGTTTCAAAGCAGGCTTAGGTGTCTGTTCTGAAATGAACGCCTTTCTTTTTTAACGTGTTCTTATTGACGGCATATATGTAAAGACGCATATAAATACACATAAGGACAGGTTTTAAAATCTCCGAAAGGAAGGGAAACCCTATGAAATTAGAAGGTCAGGTGCGAATCCCCTCAGGATGTGCGATTGCAGCTGTTATTTCCAAAGACGGAAACAGAATGTCCGGAGAGATGATTACAAATTCAATGAAACCGATGCATGACCGCTCCAACGGACTTGGCGGAGGCTTTGCAGGCTATGGAATTTATCCTGAATACAAGGATTTTTACGCATTGCATTTCTTTTTTGATGATCGAGCAACCCGGAAAAGCTGCGAGTTTTTTCTAAAAGAAAGATTTGAGATCGTGAAATCCGAAATGATCCCCACACGAAAGCTTGCTGCCATCACAGACGAGCCTGTTATATGGAGATACTTTGTTGCTCCGCTGAAATCAGTTCTTGCCTCGCTTCAGCTTGATGAAAAGGAATTTGTCGCAAGAACTGTCATGAAGATCAATACCGAAATAAACGGAGCTTATGTATTCTCCAGCGGTAAGAATATGGGAACATTCAAAGCTGTGGGCTTCCCCGAGGATGTCGGTGTATTTTATAAGCTTGAGGAATACGAGGGCTATTCATGGACTGCTCACGGACGTTATCCCACTAATACTCCCGGATGGTGGGGCGGAGCTCATCCGTTTACACTTCTTGACTATTCTATTGTTCACAACGGAGAGATCTCCTCGTATGACGCAAACCGCCGCTTCATAGAAATGTTCGGCTATAAATGCAATCTCCAGACCGACACCGAGGTAATCACCTATATCATGGATTATCTCATCCGTGTCCAGGGACTGACGCTGGAAGAGGCTGCAAATGTGATTGCGGCTCCGTTCTGGAGTACGATTGCTTCAAAGGATGAGGCTGAACGCCAGAAGCTCACATATCTGCGTACAGTATTTTCAAGTCTGCTTGTAACAGGTCCGTTTTCAATCGTACTCGGGTTCAGCGGCGGACTTATGGCTCTTAACGACCGCCTGAAGCTGCGTTCAATGGTGGTCGGAGAAAAGGACGATAAGGTGTACATTGCCAGCGAAGAAGCCACTATACGGGTAATGGAGCCGGAGGCTGAGAACATTTATGCTCCTGCCGGCGGAGAGCCTGTAATTATAAAAGTAAAGGAGGGCGCATTCTGATGAGTGCAGAATTTATATATCCCGAATTTGAGGTTGTCAGAAATGACAGCCGCTGTACCGGATGCAGAGTTTGTGAGCGCCAGTGTGCAAACGAGGTTCATACCTTTGACGCAGAAAACGGCATTATGCTGAGCGATGAATTGAAGTGCGTAAACTGTCAGCGCTGCGTATCGCTTTGTCCGACAAGAGCGCTCAAAATCGTAAAAAGCGGCTGTACTCTGCGTGAAAATGCAAACTGGAAAAACGATACCATCAGGGAGATCTACAAGCAGGCAAACAGCGGAGGAGTCCTCCTTTCTTCAATGGGAAATCCCAATTCGCTTCCTGTATACTGGGATAAGATCCTGATCAATGCGTCTCAGGTAACCAATCCTCCCATCGACCCGCTGAGAGAGCCTATGGAGACTAAGGTTTTCCTCGGCAGGAAGCCCGGAAAAATGAGACGTGATGAAAATGGCAGACTTGATTGCAGTCTGTCTCCTCAGCTTGAGCTTTCAATGCCCGTAATGTTTTCGGCAATGAGCTACGGCTCTATCAGCTATAACGCCCATGAGTCGCTTGCAAGAGCTGCTGCGGAGCTTGGCATTCTCTACAATACGGGCGAAGGCGGACTGCATGAGGATTTCTACTGCTACGGCGAAAACACAATAGTACAGGTTGCCTCCGGGCGATTCGGCGTTTACAAGAATTATCTTGAGGCAGGAGCTGCTATTGAAATCAAAATGGGTCAGGGAGCTAAACCGGGTATCGGCGGACATCTCCCCGGAGCTAAAATTGTCGGCGACGTTTCCCGTACCCGAATGATTCCCGAAGGCTCGGACGCTATTTCACCTGCACCTCATCATGATATTTACTCTATTGAGGATCTGCGCCAGCTTGTATTCTCGCTGAAAGAAGCTACCGAGTACAAGAAGCCTGTGATCGTAAAGGTTGCCGCTGTACATAACATTGCCGCCATCGCAAGCGGTATTGCACGAAGCGGAGCTGATATTATCGCTATTGACGGTTTCAGAGGAGGTACAGGCGCAGCTCCCACAAGGATCCGTGACAATGTGGGAATCCCGATAGAGCTTGCACTTGCGTCCGTTGACCAGAGACTGCGTGACGAGGGAATCAGAAATAACGTTTCGCTTATAGTCGGAGGAAGTATCCGCAGTGCCGCTGACGTTGTAAAAGCAATTGCACTCGGAGCCGATGCCTGCTATGTCGCAACTGCTGCGCTTCTGGCAATGGGCTGTCATCTCTGCCGTACCTGTCAGAGCGGCAAGTGTAACTGGGGTATTGCAACACAGCGTCCCGAGCTTGTAAAGAGGCTTAATCCCGATGTGGGCAGTGAGCGCCTTGTAAATCTTATGAACGCATGGCGTCATGAAATCAAGGAGCTTATGGGCGGAATGGGTATCAATTCCATTGAAGTACTCAGAGGAAACCGTCTTATGCTGAGAGGCATTGGTCTGACGCAGAAGGAACTTGAGATCCTCGGTATCTCTCATGCAGGCGAATAGCCGAAAGGAGGCATATAAATATGAAAATCAACGCTTGTAATTATGATTACAAAAAGCTTAATGATATTATACGCCGTTCTGAGGAGAACTGCGAGATATCCGGCTGCTGCGGTCAGAGATTCATTGCCGCAGGTATGTCGGACAAAAGCATAACGATTGACGGAGTTCCCGGAAACGCACTCGGAGCATATCTCAACGGAGCTTCCATTACAGTAAATGCCAACGCACAGGACGCCGTTGGCGATACCATGAACGAGGGCGAGATCATAATCCACGGAAACATCGGCGACGCAGCAGGTTATGCAATGCGCGGCGGAAAGATCTACGTCAAGGGAAATGCAGGCTACCGTGCCGGGATCCATATGAAGCAGTATGAGGATAAGGCTCCCGTAATGGTGATCGGCGGTACGGCAGGAAGCTTTCTCGGCGAATATCAGGCAGGCGGAGTCATTGTGGTTCTCGGTCTTGAAGCAAACAAGCAGCGCATTGTGGGAAATTTTCCATGCACAGGTATGCACGGCGGAAAAATGTTCCTCAGAGGAGACTGCGCTGATATTAAGTTCCCCCGTCAGGTAACCGCAAGAAAAGCAGCTGCTGAGGATACCGAAGAAATAAGAAAGTATGTATCGGAATACTGCGCTTTGTTCGGATATGACACGGAGGATATAATGAACGCACCGTTTACGGTTGTGACTCCCGACAGCAAGAATCCGTATAAGCAGATGTACGTTGCAAACTGAAATTATAGCTTGAAAAAGGGCTGCTGCACCTTGATGCCGGTGCAGCAGCCCTGACTGTGTTATTGAGATTTAAAAAGCATATTTCTCATCAGACATAAATCAAGAGAATCAATACAGCCGTCCTCGTATAGATCTCCTGCGCTCCAGTCGGTGAGAGTCTGGGCACGGAGGAGATACTGCTGCATCATCACAACATCAGCAACAGTGAACTCACCGTCGGCATTTACGTCGCCGGAAACGGATTCTGCCGGAGCTTCCTTAATGAGAATATCAAGACTTGTCATGGTCATAGTTCCGCTGTAGGGAAGGATATACATTCGGTCGAGGTCTGTATATTCAACGCCGTTTTCGCTGAGAGCGTTCTGAATATCCTCAGCCAGGAAGCATGCACGTTCGCCGTTATAATAGGTTGGCTTGATGGTGTACCACAGCGAGGTGCCTCCCGACCATTTCTGAAGCACAACTACGGGAGGATAAATTCCCTCGCAGTCAGCCTCAAGTGCGTAGGAATCACCCAGCTGAGCAAGCTCGTTCCGGTCGAGTACAGTATTTTCGCTCCAGCCCGACCAGCTTCCGTCTCCGGTAATCTCGCCGGAAAAGAGGTTCTTGTAATCGGTATAATCACTGCACGGATACTTTGTAACCTCACTGTAGAGCAGAGTTTCTTTGGGAGTCTCGCCCTGACGCTCGAACAGCTCCGTAAGAGTTACAAATTCGTAGCCGTCCTCAATGAGAGCAGGAATAATGATTTCAAGAGCGTCAACTGTCTGGTAATTGCCTGCGGAATCGTGAAGGAGCACGATCAGACCGTCCTTAGCGGCAGAAAGAACAGCGTCAGCACGCTCCTGAGTGGTTACATCGTCCATATAGTCATTGCAGCCGACGCCGCAGATAAAGGGAAGGTCAATGACGTCGTACATATTCTGACTTGTATCAATGAACGGCGGACGGAAAAACTTAGTGTGCTCGCCTGTGATTTCAAAGACATAATCGTCTACATACTGAATTTCAGCAAGAAGCTCTTCATCGGACATATCCGACATATTTGAGTGAGTTTTCGAGTGATTGTTGATTTCGCAGCCCATGTCGTAGGCACGTTTTACTGTGACAGCGCTCTCATCGTTGATATTGTTTCCGATAAGGAAGAACGAGCCTACTGCCCCGTACTTTTCAAGAACGTCAAGAACATCGTTTGTTGTAGTAGTGTTAGGTCCGTCATCGAAAGTAAGAGCGATCAGCTTATCCGGCTCGGTTACGTCGGACGACGCAGCAGAAGAAAACGAAGCAAGCATGTTCAGTGATAAAGCAGCACTGACAGCATACGATATCAGATTTTTCAGTTTCATGGCAACTCGATCCTTTCAAAATATATTGATTACAGTATATCACAGAATTTACACAATTTCAACAGCATAATTTGTTAGCATCCTAAAACTTTCCAAAGGTATTGACAGACTGTAAATAATCGGTTATAATATAAGCATAACAACTGAATATTCCTGATGAGGGAGTAGTGGCGCAAAAGCGTGGCAAGTCAACATCCTGACGTTTTCGTCTGGCTTGTCTTAAATAACGAGACTCATGTATTGCAACATAGCTGTACATGGAGTCTTTATTTTTTTCCGGATACAGCTTATGAAAGTTGTATCCGGATTTTTTGTTATCCTGAGCTAACTTTGAATTGTGGAAAATGCTGAATGCAGCAGCTCTTACAGCGGAAGGTTTTGTAAGAAATGCTATAATTTCAATCAGTAATTGACAATCGGATGAAGCTGCGGTATAATGAATACATGTTCAATTGTTCATACAAGAAAGGGTTGGTGTTATGTTTCTGGAAATCAGTAAAATCAAAAAGCATTTCGGTGAAGGCGAAAGCAGAGTAGAGGTACTCAAGGGTATTGACGTAGGTATCGAAAAGGGTGAAATCTGTGTACTGCTTGGAGCATCAGGTTCGGGAAAGTCGACGCTTCTCAATATTATCGGAGGTATAGACAGTGCCGACAGCGGTTATATTGCAATCAACGGCGAAAAGACTGCCGATATGAATGAAAAGGCACTGACTATGTACCGCAGAAAGCATCTCGGGTATATTTTTCAGATGTACAATTTGATTCCAAATCTGAATATTAAAGAGAATGTCGAAGTTGGAGCATATCTCAGCGACAATCCTCTTAATGTAGATGAAATTCTCCACACACTTGGACTTTATGAGCATCGTCATAAGCTTCCGAATCAGCTTTCGGGCGGTCAGCAGCAGAGAACTGCAATCGGACGCGCAATTGTAAAAAATCCAGATATTCTTCTCTGCGACGAGCCTACAGGCGCTCTCGATTACAATACCTCCAAGGAGATCCTCAAGCTCATTGAGGAGATAAACAAAAAGTACGGCAATACTGTTGTGATGGTTACTCACAACGACGCTATCAAGAATATGGCAGACAGAGTAATTACTCTGCGTGACGGAATGATCCGTAAGAATTATCTAAATGAGAAGAAAATTCCCGCAGCTGAGCTTGATTGGTAAGGAGGAGGTACGGCAATGAAAAATCCACTTATCAAAAGACTTCCGAGAGAGCTTAAAAGCGAGGCAGGAAAATATATCGTACTCTTTCTGTTCATTACCATTATGACCGGATTTGTTTCGGGATTCCTCGTGGCGTCGGGAAGCATGTCGGAAGCCTATGACGAAAGCTTTGAGAAATACAATATCGAGGACGGCAATTTCGAGCTGGTGAGCGAGGCTGATGAAGCCCTTATCGGAACTCTTGAAAAGGAAGATGTAACGATTTATGAAAACTTCTACATAGAAAGAGAAACCGATGATATCGACAGCAATCTGCGGATCTTCAAAATCCGTGAGGAGGTCAATAAGGCTTGCGTAATGGAGGGAGAGCTTCCCGATAGTGCAGATGAAATAGCCGTTGACAGAATGTATGCGGACAATAATAAAATTTCCGTAGGCGATAAAATTTCCGTGGAAGGAACAGAGCTTACTGTCTCAGGACTCGTTGCTTTTTCGGATTACAGTGCACTTTTTTCCAGCCAGTCGGATATGATGTTCGACGCAATGAAATTCAGTGTTGCGGCAGTGACGGAAGAAGGCTTTGCAGAGCTCGGCGAGAATGGTCTGCATTTCAGCTACTCATGGAAGTAC
The DNA here is from genome assembly GCA_017463375.1 of Ruminococcus sp. Taxonomy (GTDB): domain Bacteria; phylum Bacillota; class Clostridia; order Oscillospirales; family Ruminococcaceae; genus Ruminococcus. The sequence continues at coordinate 33,551 of JAFTPG010000061.1, forward strand.
GATAATCCTCCTGCTGATGATATTCAGGCGAAGGAGCTGTCAGACGACTTTCTTGAGGTTCTTTCTGCCAATGCAGCTCTGACGGACTATGTTCCGCAGTACCTGAATCAGGCGATTAATTTTGCGGGAAATGATATAGGCAGAGACAACATGATTTTTGCCGTGTTCCTTTACGTTGTAATGGGCATTATTGCATTCATCTTTGCAATCACCACCAGTAATACTATTACTAAGGAAGCCGCAGTTATCGGTACGCTCAGAGCCTCAGGCTATACCAAAGGCGAGATTCTACGCCACTATCTTGCAATGCCGGTGCTGGTAACTCTTATTTCAGCAGTTGTCGGAAATATTCTCGGATACACTATTTTTGAAGACATCGGCGCAGATATGTATTATTCAAGCTACAGCCTGCCGACCTATGAGACTCTGTGGAATATGGACGCATTTATCAAGACTACTGTGATTCCTGTAATTCTGATGACTGTGATCAATTTTGCAATTCTCGTAAACAAGCTGAGTCTCTCACCGCTGAAATTCATCCGCCGTGACCTGAGCAAGAAGCAGAAGAAAAAGGCATTTAAGCTGAATACAAAAATCGGGATCATGAAGCGTTTCAGACTGAGGATTATATTCCAGAATATGCCGAACTATATTACTATTGTGATCGGTATTTTTATGGCGAACGTAATACTTCTCTTCGGAACGGCTTTCCCTCCGCTTTTTGAAAAGTATCAGGACGATATTGTCTCAAACATGATCTGCGAGTATCAGTATATTCTGAAAGCTCCTGCCGAAACGGAGACGGACGGTGCAGAGAAATTCTGTGCAGGCGGACTTGTAACCATCGAGGGCAGACTCAAAAGCGAGGATGTTTCACTTTTCGGAATCTCAGCCGGAAGTGAATACATTGACATTGATTTCGGAGCGGACAGCGTGTATATATCGGATGCTTATTCGGAGAAATTTGATGTCTCAGAAGGCGATACAATTACTCTGAAAGAGGAGTTCACTGGCAGGGAGTACAGCTTCACAGTGGAAGGAACATACGATTATCCCGCAGGAATAGCTGTATTCATGAGCCGTGAGATGTTCAGCGAAACATTTGGATACGACGCTGAATATTTCAACGGATATTTCTCTGATAACGAGATTACCGATATTGACGAGAAGCTCATAGCAGCAAAGATCACGGAGGATGACCTCACCAAAACCTCACGGCAGATGCTTCTTTCGATGGGAAGCATGATGGATCTGCTCTCGGTATTCGGTGTAGTAATGTTCATGCTGATAATCTATCTGCTCTCGAAAATTATCATTGAGAAGAATTCCCAGTCGATCTCAATGACCAAGATTCTCGGCTATACAAATAACGAAATAAGCGGACTGTATATCATGTCCACAAGCATAGTGGTTATCGGTTCATCTATTCTCACCATGCCGCTTGTAAATGCTGTAATGAAGCTGCTGTGCGAAGTAATGCTGTCGCAGTTCCCGGGCTGGCTGCCGTATTACGTTCCGATGACAGTGTTTGTGAAAATAGCCGCTGCCGGTATCGCTGCTTACGCTGTGATCGCATGGATGCAGTTCAGGAGAGTGAAGAAAATTCCGCTTAACATAGCATTGAAAAATGTTGAGTAAATAAATCAAGGAGCGCTGACAGTGAGATATGCCGGCGCTCTTTTTTTCGGTCAGAGGTTGAACATCCTGCATAAAAAGAAAATCATGTTTTTGTATATGCTTACAAATATTATTTGCAGTAATTGAGAATAAGAATGAAGTGTGTTATAATATATTTTACTAAATTATTGAAACAGGAGATGTTATTTATGAAAGTATTGTTACTCAACGGAAGTCCTCATGCAAAGGGAAGCACATATACGGCTCTTCATGAAATGGAGAAGGTTTTTCACACTGAGGGAATAGAAACCGAAATTGTTCAGGTAGGAAATCTCAGTATCAGAGGCTGTATGGCGTGCAGAAGCTGTTTCGAGAGCGGAAAATGCGTATTCGATGATATCGTAAACGAGCTTGCGCCGAAGTTTGAAGCCTGTGACGGACTCGTTGCAGGCTCGCCTGTATACTATGCCTCTGCGAATGCAACGCTTGTTGCATGTCTCGACAGACTTTTCTACAGCACGAAATTCGATAAGACAATGAAGGTCGGAGCTTCCGTAGTTTCAGCCCGAAGAGGAGGACTCTCATCCACGTTTGACGAACTTAATAAATATTTTACTATATGCGGAATGCCCGTTGCTTCCGGTCAGTACTGGAACAGCATTCACGGCGCAAATGCTGAGGACGCCTGTCAGGATGCTGAGGGTCTGCAAACCATGAGAACTCTTGCACGCAATATGGCGTTCCTGATGAAGAGCATACAGCTTGGCAGGGAAAAGTACGGTCTGCCCGAAAAGGAAGAGCATCTCTGGACTAACTTTATCAGATGATAACGCTGTAAGGAGAAGTGATATTCATGCGTATACTATTGGCTGAGGATGAATCCGACCTTAATCGTATTATTACAAAGAAGCTTTCAGCGGATGGCTATTGCGTAGACAGCTGCTTTGACGGAAGAGACGCCATCGACTGTCTTGATGCAGCCGATTATGATGCGGTTATACTTGACATCATGATGCCGCAGGTTGACGGATTCGGAGTTCTGCGTCATCTCAGACAACAGGGCAAAATGACTCCGGTGCTGTTTCTGACTGCAAAGGATACTGTTTTAGATAAGGTAAAGGGTCTTGATAGCGGAGCAAACGACTATCTTGTCAA
>JAFTPG010000062.1 GCA_017463375.1 Ruminococcus sp.
GCGCTTGAATCGTATGCGACAATCGGAACGTCGAAGAACATCGCCTCGACCAGCGGAACACAGAAGCCCTCGTGCTCGCTCATGCAGAGGAAAACGTCTGCGGCTCTGTACCATGCGAGAATCTGATTGAACTTGATATGACCCGTAAAGATAACGTCCTCGAGTCCCAGAGCCTTTGTATACTTGACAAGACGCTCGTAGTAGTTCTCCATACCCGAGTATGAGCCGACGAGAATAAGTCTCGACTTGGGATTGATTTTCTTGTATTCATAGAACGCTCTTATGAGGTTCTCGTGACGCTTGTTCGGAGCAATTCTGCCCACAAAAACAATATTTGTCCAGCCGTCGGAGGTATATCTGCGGATAATTTCCTCGTCGGGAGTTTTTTTATAGTCCTCAAAGGGAATGAGGATAGGTCTTATGTCAATTGGGCAGGTGTAGCCCATATCACGCAGATTTGACATATTGAACGATGAAACTGCGAGACAGTAGTCGATTTTGTCCCTGAGATATCTTGCTCCCTCAAGACCGTATTCCGTGAGAGCCGCCGCCTGAATATTGTACGGACGGAAGAACTCGGGCGGAGTTACGTTATGGTAAATCATAAGCTTGCGGCACTTGTACTGCTCCAGCTTAAAGCTGAGGTCGGTGCCCGTTGACTTATGATAGATGATGATATCGTCGCTGCTGACATTTTTGAGACAGCTGACAGGCTCGGCGGTATTCTTCGGGAGTCTTGAATCTATATTTTCCGCATAAATTGCGGTTTTATAGCCCATTCCCTCGATTGCGCCCCTGAGAGCGATAGTATCGTTGCTTACTGCGTCGCCGAAAGAAACAGTTGTAAGAAGCTGTATAACTCTCATACTAATCCTGCTTTCCGAGCTTGTCTTTCAGCGCTCTGTTTTCTTTTATGAGTGCGTCGATCTGAACGGCAAGCTGCTTCTGATTCAGCTCGAGAACCTCGATTCTGCTGAGAAGCTCGTCCTGCTTTGCAGCTGATTCCGAGTCCTTTTCAGCGGTGCTTTTAAGAGCGTTGATGACCTTTACGGTGTGACCGTTGAACTCATTCTGCTCAAACACAACAGGCTCGACGTAGAACTTAGTGAGCTTGCGGATAACCTTTTTCACGAACACGAAAACAGGGTTTCCGCCCAGCGGCTTGTATGGCTGAACAGTGTGATGGCTGTTGATATAGCGCAGGGAGGTCTGAACGTCCTCGGAGGCAATTCCCTGAGAACCGCTGTTATCCTGCGGCTTGCTGTAGGGAACATCCTCGAAGCTGAGCATATCCGAGGTAAGATTTTTTTCTTTTATTTCACGTCTGATATCCTGCATGATATCTTCTATGCACAGTGTATTGTTATTTTCCATAGAAAAGATTCCTTTCGATTTATGATGATATATATGAATGTCCGTAATGCTTCAATGGTTCTGCTTTATTCCGTAGGGGCGGATATCATCCGCCCGTTGGCTGAAAATTCCACCCAAAAACGTTATATTGTAGGGGACGGCGTCCCCGACGTCCCAGACTGTTATATTCTGTAGGGGCGAACTGCGTTCGCCTGTTTTACAGAAGCAGAACGTCCGCTCAGCATCGCTCCGCTCGCAGGGAGCTGCTTTAAGCTGGCGCATCGCCCTTTGGGCGATATGGGGCTTCTCGCCCCATACCCTCGGCAAACTTTCTGAGGAAAGTTTGCATCAAAGACTTTATATTTTTGTGTTTTATTTTTTGTGGTTATTTCACAGCAACTACTGCGTAGTCCTGACTGCCGAAAATGATATCGGAGACAGTTTTCATCGCCCTGTTGAACTCGTCCGCATTCTCCGCCGAGGAGCATTTAAGCTCGGGAATAGCGTGCGGAGGACGGCTGCTCTCAGGATAAATAATCTCGATATTTCTGAAGCCCGCCTTTTCAAGATAATATTTCATTGTAAGCGGATGAACAGGCTTGACGTGCGACGGGTCGATATAGAAAGCGTTCGTGTAGATCGCAAGCGAGGTCGGGTTCGGAGTCTCAATAACGATACAGCCTCCCTCGGTGAGCTTCTCGCAGGCTGTATTGCAGAGCCTTATAATGTCGTGAGCTTCGAGGTGCTCCACGACCTGACCGACAAAGATTCCGTCGGTTTTGTCCAGTGAAGCGAGATAGTCGATACCGTCCATGCAGACAGCTTTAAGACCGTTCATGCGGCAGTATTCGACATACGGCTCATAGACATCCGCACCCTCGGCGGCAATGCCGTTTTCCCTGAGAAGCGAGAGGAACTCTCCCCGTCCGCAGCCGATATCAAGGACGTGATTTTTTCCTGCGAAATATTTCAGATAGAACCGCTGAGCGTTCTTGATACTCTCGATAGAGCCTCTGAAATGATTCTCGAAGTCGAAGTAGTCGATAGTCTCGTATTCCGAGTCCGAAGCAGCCGGAGCTGTCACCGCAGGAGCAGTCACAGCCGTCTGAGTCACCGTCTGTACGGGAGCAGCTGAGGAGATCCCTTTAAGCTGACGCTTGACCGTACTCAGGTTCACCTTGGCAAGCTCGACATCGCTCTGGATTTTAGAGATGATACTGTTGTTGTTTCTGACATTTATGCTGAGGTTCTCGAAATCGTGTTTCAGCGTATTCAGCGGCTCGTCACGATTGATGACCTCGGTGACGCGGCGCTCATAGTCGTTGCACTCATGGCGGAGATTGTCAATATCCGACTGCGCCTTTCTTATCTGCTTTTCTATGTCGTCCATTCTGCCGAGGCACTGGCTCATATAGCTCTGCTGCATTCTCATATCGAGCATTACAGCCTCGAGTCCATTAATTATACTCTGACCGATAAGACCGCTTTTATCGCCTTTCAGCTCACCGAGCTGTCTGAAATCCGACAGAAATTTTTCAATATTGTTCATTCGGTATTCTCCTGCAGCATTCAGCGGATATTCCATGAATGCTTTATTCTTGTTATTCCCACATCACCTGCGGCGGAAATCATTTCTATTTTGTAAGCCTCCCTGAAATAGTCCACAGGGATTCCGTCGCCTGATTCTATAGCGATGTCTATGAGGTACTCTCCCGGGAGAAGATTCATCTCTTCGAGAGCTATCTCAAACACGCCGTCCTTATCTATGCTGAACTCGCTCAGCTTGTCTATTCGTGTATTCGTGCCATAGCACTGGATTCCGTCACGGCTGAAAATACCGATTCCGAAAACAGCGTCCGACACCTTTTCCTTTACCTTATAGGAAACCTCGAGCGTGATTCTGTCGCCCGTGCGGAAAACTCTCTGAGCCTTTCCGTCGCCCGAGAGCGCCCTGATTCCCGTAATACGAGCCTTGCCGCTGCCCCAGCGCTTCTTGACCTCCTCGGGTTCCTCTTGCACGGGAGCTTCGGGAGCATTATTTGTCTCCTGAGCAGCCGCTTCCTGAGCCTCGGCGGCTTCCCTTTCGGCTTTTTTTTCAAGCTCCTTAGCGGTAGTCTCCTGAAGCTTCATGCCCATGTACTCGAGATACTCGAGGTCGATTTCCTTTGGCGGTCCCTCAGCTCTGATAAGACCCTCATGAATCCAGATGGAGCGCTCGCATATCTGCTCGATCTGACCCAGAGAGTGCGAAACGATAACGATAGTAGTTCCGTTCGCCTTGATTTCTTTCAGCTTGTTGAAGCACTTCGCCTGAAAGTTAGCGTCGCCTACTCCGAGGATCTCGTCGATGAGAAGAATATCGGCGTCAACATTGATTGCAACCGAAAACGCAAGGCGCATATACATTCCCGAGGAATACGTCCTGACGGGATTGTCGATGAACTGCTCCAGCTCCGAGAACTCGATGATATCGTTGAGACGGCGGTCTATCTCCTTTTTTGTAAGACCGAAAATAGCCGCATTCGTGTAGATATTCTCACGGCCGCTCATGTCGGGGTGAAAGCCTGCGCCAAGCTCGATAAGGCTGGAGACTCTGCCCTTCATGGTAATCGAGCCGCTGTCGGGATACATGATTTTCGTGAGGAGCTTTAGCGTAGTACTCTTGCCGCAGCCGTTGTGACCGATAAGACCGACTGCCTCGCCCTTTTTCACCTGAAAGCTGATACCTCTGAGAACCATACGCTCCTCATAGCGGTTTCTCTTTCTGAACAGCAGACGCTCTTTAAGCTGACTGCCCTTATCGTAGTAAATCTTGAATTTTTTCGTGACGTTTTTCACGTCGATAGCAATTTCATTCCGTACCATTTACAATTCCTCCGCAAAGTGCTTCTGAAGCTTCTGAAAGACGAGATATCCCAGCACGAGGAAAAGAAGTCCCAGTGCAAACGATGAAACAAGGCTTGTAAGCTCGGGAATCTGCTTGTAGTACAGTACGTCCCTGTAGCACTCAATAACGTGGGTCATGGGATTTAGGTTGAATATCGGGATAAGCTGCTGAGGAACGATCGACTTATCGTACATGATAGGAGTCATGTACATCCATGCCATTGTAATGATTCCGAGGATATGCTCGAGATCTCTGAAATAGACCGTTATCGCCGACGAGAGCATTGCCATTCCCAGAGCGAGAATGTACTCGACGAGCATGATAACAGGCAGACATAGAAGCGCAAGCGGATTGAAGCCGACTCCCGAAATAAGCACGACGATGAATATGACGATGAAGCTCAGGAGCATATTGACAAAGCAGCTTGTGACATACGAAATCGGAATGACCTGACGCGGGAAGTAGATTTTCTTGATGAGGTCCTTCTGCGCCACAATCGACGACGAGCCGCCTGTGATTGAGGCGGAAAAGAAGATCCACGGAATGAGTCCCACAAAGAGGTAAAGGTAGTATTTGTCGATATTTGTCGGCAGGATATACGAGAAAACAACCGTATATACTACCAGCTGCAAAAGCGGATTGATGAAAGTCCACAGAAAGCCCAGTACCGAGCCTTTATATCTGCCTCGCAGGTCTTTTCTGACGAGACTGAATATCATCTGACGGTAATCATAAATTTCCCTGAGAGTATTCATTTATTATCTCCTTAAATTTCCGGAATTTTTACGTTATTGCTTCCAGTCTGAGGAAGCTTCTTATCATTTAATTATATCATGCTGTCAATTATACTGTCAAGTAACATAATGCCGAAAATCGCCGAATTCCCGTAGGATTCTTGTATTTTATGACGTAGATTTCCAACATGGAAAAAGGGAACAGATCCAGCAGCTCCGTTCCCTTTTGAGTCTATTTATGGTATTTCCCGTTCGAGGAAATCTGAAACGCACGGTAAATCTGCTCGAGGAGCATAACTCTTGCAAGCTGGTGCGGAAAGGTCATCTTCGACATAGAGAGCCTGAGATTTCCCATGGATTTTATCTCGCTGTCGAGTCCGAACGAGCTTCCGATAATGAACGTAACCGTACTGAATCCGCCGACTCCGGCTTCGGAAATTTTAGCGGAAAGCTCCTCGCTTGAGAGCTGTTTTCCCTCGATGCACATAGGCACGATAAAGCCCTTTGCATACTTTTTAATCTGCCCGGCTTCTTTTTTCAGAGCTGCGGAGATCTCCTTTTCCGAAGGATTGTCGCTGAGTCTGCACTCGTCCAGCTCATGAAGCTCGAACGTGCAGAAGCGTCCCAGACGCTTGATATATTCAGCACACGCACCGCGGAGGTAGTCCTCCTTGAGTTTACCGATAACGATAAGATTTACATTCATCAGAAAATTACAGCTCCTCCCTGAGTTTCGACCGGCGCAACGCCGAGAAGGTAGTCCTTGCCTCTGGTATACTGTGTGAGGCTGTTATGTACAGTTCTGTCGGCAAGCTGAGGACGGTTGTTGTCCTGGCTGAGATGCCCGAGAATAAAATGCGTCGTACCTCTCTCGATGAGCTTTCCCACCTGAGCGGCGCAGTCGTCGTTGGAGAGATGACCGTTAAGCGACAGGATTCTCTGCTTCAGATAAAGCGGATAGCGGCCCGTGCGGAGCATACCCTCGTCGTAGTTTGACTCCAGCAGCACAAGCCGGCAGCCCGTCAGAGCGTTATCGACCTCCTCGGTAATATGACCGAGGTCGGTGCAGACAGCGCAGATTCTGTCGTCGTCGGTGTGGATTCTATAGCCGCAGCTCTGTATCGTATCGTGCGGAGTATTGAAGCAGCGCACCTCCATACCTGCGGCGGTGATAGCGATATTGCTCATATCGAAAACAGGCGAAGCGGCAGAGATCTTGTCTGCGTCGGCAAGTCTCTGGAGAGTCCGTTTCTGTCCGTAGACAGGACAGCCCGTTTTATTTGTGAACATTCTTAGACCGCCTACATGGTCGGCATGTTCATGCGTTATAAAGATTGCCCTGACCGCCTCAACTGGAATGCGGTTCAGCTCGAGAGCCGCCGTAAGACGTTTGAAGCTTACTCCGCAGTCGATAAGGATTCCGCCTTTTTCCGTACCGATAAAGGTCGAGTTGCCCTTGCTCGAGCTGAAAAGTGGATAGATTCTTGCCATTTGTAATGTGATTCTCCGTTTCGTATGGTTTAAATTGTAGGGGCGGATATTATCCGCCCACAGGAAGCAATACCCTGTAGGGGACGCCGCCCCCGGCGTCCCGATAATTACTTTAGACGTGCAGCATAGGGGCGCTCACCGTGCGCCCGTTATGGTTATCCTGGTTTTCTGTACGGGCGGATGATATCCGCCCCTACTAAAATCCATCGCCATCGGCGATACAATCAATTCCGCATTCCGCATTCCGAATTTATAACTTATTTATCTCCGTACCCTGACGAGTCTCCTTGATTTCGTATCCGAGAGCAGCGATCTTGTCTCTCAGCTCGTCGGCAAGAGCAAAATTCTTCTCCTTACGGGCAGCCTTTCTCTGCTCCACGAGATCAAGAACCTCCTGCGGAATATCGGCAGTGCTGTCCCCTGCATTTTTTTCAGCAAGAGCCTTCTCAGCTGTCGCAATGAGGTCAAGACCGAGAACCTTGTCGAACTCCGCAATAAGAGCAAGCTTTGTAGCGGCATTGCTCTTGGATTTGAGAACATCGTAAACGGCTGTAACTGCAAGAGAAGTATTGAGGTCGTTACCGAGAGCGTCGTTGAAGCTCTTCATAAGACGGTCGTACTCAGCTGAGTCTATTTCGCCCGACTTATCGGCAGTCAGCGGAGCGATCTTGTCAATGAGCTTATTGAATGCAGTAACAGCGTTGTCGAGGTTCTCCCATGAGAAAACGAGCGACTTTCTATAGTGCGACTGGAGACAGAAGAAACGGTAAACAAGCGGATTATAGCCCTTTTCCTCGAGGAGCGATACTGTCAGGAACTCGCCCTTTGACTTGCTCATCTTGCCGCCGTTTGTGTTGAGGTGATGAACGTGGAACCAGTAATTGCACCACTCATGCCCCACATAGGCTTCGCTCTGAGCAATTTCGTTTGTATGGTGAGGGAACGCATTGTCGATTCCTCCGCAGTGGAGGTCGAGGTACTCTCCGAGGTGCTTCATGCTGATGCAGGAGCACTCGATATGCCATCCGGGATAGCCGATACCCCACGGACTGTCCCATTTAAGCTCCTGGTCGTCGAACTTGGACTTTGTGAACCAGAGCACAAAGTCAGCCTTATTGCGCTTGTTGGAGTCCTCCTCAACGCCCTCACGAACGCCGACAGCGAGATCCTCCTCCTTGAAATCGTTGAAAACATAGTACTTCTCGAGCTTTGATGTGTCGAAGTAGATATTTCCGCCTGCTTCATAAGCATAGCCCTTGTCGATGAGGCTCTCGATGACCTTTATGAACTCGTCAATGCAGGAGGTTGCAGGCTCTACAACGTCGGGAGTCTTGATATTGAGCTTCTTGCAGTCGGCAAAGAAAGCGTCGGTGTAGAACTGAGCGATCTCCATGACTGTTTTCTTCTCACGCTTTGCTCCCTTGAGCATCTTGTCGTCGCCTGTATCGCCGTCGCTTGTGAGGTGTCCTACGTCGGTGATGTTCATTACTCGTGTAACGTCAAGTCCCGTGAAGCGCAGATACTTCTCGAGTACGTCCTCCATGATGTAGCTTCTGAGATTTCCGATGTGAGCGTAGTGGTACACCGTGGGTCCGCAGGTGTATATGCTTACCTTGCCTGCCTCCCTCGGGATGAATTCGTCTTTCTTTCTTGTAAGTGAGTTGTATAGGTACATGGTTTATTTTCCTTTCATGTTTATTTTATCGCCCTTGGGCGATGTGGGACTTCTCGTCCGATTTCCGGTGTAGGGGCGCTCATCGGGCGCCCGTTTTGATTTTCAGGTTTCTGCACGGGCGGATGATATCCGCCCCTACATGGTAAATTTATATTGCCCATTTGTAGGGGACGGCGTCCCCGATGTCCCGTAATTTAAATTCGGAATTTGCAGTTCATCAGGCGCCCATTTCATTTTTACGAATTTCTTGCACGGGCGGATGATATCCGCCCCTACATGGAATCAATACGTTTCATTACTGAGAACATCAAGATGCCGACGGTAGCGTTTTGGGATATTTATTCCCACAATATACCCCATCTCGTGCAGGAAATCCGTAATGACATTAAATCCGTCCTTATGGAAAGCCTTGATACGCTTATCCCTGTACGGAATATTTTTATAGTCGGGAGGGCACACGAATGTCCAGTCTGCACCGCTTTTATCGAGGACTATGCGGAAAAATTTATCAATATCGGTGTCCTTGTATCCTGCTTTCATGAGCAATATGTGATGTTCCACAGCCTCGTCGATATGACTGACCACCGCTGTTGTTCCGTCAAAGGAAACAGCCGCAAGCAGAGGTTCATCGTTTTTTACAGCATTATCCACAGCCTCAGCCGATGGATGTTTTATTATTTTCATTCTGTCCTCCTGTATTTCCAAAATCCGTGAGCAAAGCGAACACAATCATTCCGAATTCCGAATTCCGGATTCCGAATTTTTACCAAGCTCCTCGATTTTTTTCTGCAAACGCTCAATCTCGACATGCATACGGCAGATCTCCTGAGAAACGGGGTCGGGAATATGGATCTGGTCGATTTCCTGAGTAACCTTCTTCTCGCTGACCTTTTCGCCGTTGCGCTTGACGATCCTCGCAGGAACTCCGACCGCCGTACAGTCGTCGGGAATCGCATTGAGAACCACGGCATTTGCAGCGATCTTGACATTGTTCCCGACTCTGAACGGACCGAGAACCTTAGCTCCCGAGCCGACAAGAACGTTATCCCCGAGCGTAGGATGACGCTTGCCCTTGTCCTTGCCGGTACCGCCGAGGGTAACTCCCTGATAAAGCAGGCAGTTGTCTCCGATAACGGCGGTCTCGCCGATAACGACTCCCATACCGTGGTCGATAAACAGACCCTTGCCGATAGTAGCTCCGGGATGAATCTCAATTCCCGTCTTTTTGCGTGAGCGCTGCGAGATTATTCTTGCTATGGTAAACATCCCGTGTCTGTAGAACCAGTTTGCCTTTCTGTAGCTCCGCAGAGCTCTGAGGCTGGGATAGGTCATGAGTATCTCGAAAGTCCCCCGTGCAGCCGGGTCACGCTCCTTAATGAGGGCGATATCTTCTCTGAGTTTTCTGAAAAACATAGGGACACTCCTTTTGACAAAAAATAAATACGCCCCGAGGATCTCTCCCCGGAGGCGTATGTACGCGGTTCCACTCCGATTTATAGCTTCATAATGCCCGTAACGAGGGCGAACGTCGGAGAATACTGCATTTTTCCTCCCCGAAGCTGACAGTTGCACTTCACCCAATCCGCCTGCGCCGTCACACCAACCCGACGCTCTCTGTAAAGGCTGAGAAAGAGTTACTCTAACTGCTGCGCTTTTTTCCTGTATGATAATACTATTATATGAAATTTCAGAAGGTTTGTCAACATCCATTCCCGATTTGTAAGGCAGAATGTTCTCGTCTCTATTGAGGGAGACCCTTTTGAAAAAGGGTCCGCCTTACTGGCGCGAGTCCCCTCTGTCACTGCGTGACAGAGGGTACGGGTGCCGGTTAGGCAGAACCTTTCTTCAGAAAGGTTTGCCCCAGTAAGGACGAAAACTTCCTGCCTTGCGAATCAGGGAAATTGAATGGTGAACGGCGGGACGGGGATACCGTTTTTGCCGAAGAGGGTTACCTCGGAATAGTTTGTCCATTGGAAACGGGCTGAAACGGGAGTATCGACCTCCGCAGAGGAGATCTCGATGGAATCTCCGCAGATTTCCGCCTGAGCGTCATGGAAGTCTCCGTCCGCTCCGGAAAGCTCGAAGCCTGTGAGTTCACCTCTGACCTCGAAGCCGTCACAGTTGTCGAAACGGAGCTTCATTTTGTTTCCGCAGACCTCGAAATCACGGTACATCGGCGGAAAAGCAGTCATTTTGTCGGTATCGCCGTAGACGTGATACATTGCCTGGAGATAAAGTCTGTGAGCGACGGCGGTCTTGTCGATGGGATGGATATTATTGAACTCTCCGCAGTCAAGAGCAGCGGCGATTCCCGTATTTTTCACGGTTCTGAACACGCTCATCTGCGCTTCACGGAGCTTCGCCCAGCTCCTGGTATCGGGGTCAGCCTCGTATCTGAACATCGGGAGCTGCACGAACATAAACGGAAGCTCCTCGTCGTGCCAGTCGGAACGCCAGTTCTGAATAAGAGCCGTCAGAAGCTCCTGATATGTGTCGGGACGGTGGTCATCGGATTCTCCCTGATAGTAGATATAACCTGCCAGAGTATACGGAGCGATACGGCTTATCATGGTCTCATACAGACCGCAGGGACGCATAGGATTCTTTATTCCCATAGGTCCCGGATAGCGGTTTTCTCCGCAGATTTTCAGAACCTCGTCCCACTTTATTGCAGGATTCTCCGCATAGCACTGCTGCATACGCTTTTCCCATGCGGCATGATACGCAGTGTACTCGTCGTACTCGGCAATCATCTGAGTGCTTGTCCTGCCCTCACACGCCTTGTCGTAATCGTCGATATACGGGCGCAGACGGCTGTCCTGTTCGAGATACTTTCTGTCCATCCATGCCGAAGCGGAGGTTCCGCCCCAGTTGCAGCCGATAACGCCGACGGTTACTCCCAGACGGCGGCTAAGCTCCTTAGCGAAGTAGTATCCGACAGCAGACCAGCATTTTGCACTCTCCTTATCGGGGAGAGTCCAGCGGCTTTTTTCCTCCTCAGCGAGGAGCTTTTCGCCGATCATTTCGCACTTGGGAGTATAATAGAATCTGACATTCTCGTTTCCGCACTCCGCAAGAGCCTGAGAGCCGTGCTTTTCGTTTTGCAGCTCGAACTCCATGTTGGACTGACCGCCTGCGAGCCATACCTCACCGACAGCGGCATCCGAGAACACGATTCTGTCGTTCTCCGAGGAGATCACCACAGTACACCTTCCGCAGGCTTTCATTGGAGGCAGAACAGCCTCCCATCTGCCGTTTCTGATGACGGCGGAAGCGGATTTCTCCAGCTCAGGCACAATGACCGTGATCTCACGGCAGTCCTCTCCGCAGGTACCGAAAATGCGGACGTTCTTATTGCGCTGAAGAACCATATTATCGCTGAAAACAGCGGCGGCTTTAATCATGACCGTACACTTCCTTTACTTGTCGATTCTTACGACGCCGTAATTCTCGAGGTTATGTAAGAAGATGAATCTTGCCTCGTCACGGTACTCGGGCTTGATCATGTAGTACATGTAGTTCTCGATAATGGGGAGTCTATCGGCAGTTCTGCCCTCGAGCTTGAACTGGTTGAAGCCCATAGGAACGTACTTGTTCCAGATATCGTCGGGAGAGATATGAGTGCTGAGGCCCTTGATGTCGAAAATTGTTCTTTCACGGCAGTTGCAGTTGATAGCGGAGGTTACTGTTTTAGTGGAGTAATCGTTGATGTTGAACGGCTTGCCGGGATGCTCCTTGAGGTGCTTGTTGTAGATGATCTGCTGCTCGCCGATAATGCGGTAGTGCTCTGAGCGCATCTTGCAGCCGGGGTCGCAGCAGGCATTTACGAGGATCTCGCAC
>JAFTPG010000063.1 GCA_017463375.1 Ruminococcus sp.
CCTGCTACCGCAATCGTATATTTTTCCTTTTTCAAGCCTATTCCTCCTGCGCTAAAATCTATTTTTTCCTTTTCGTTTCTTCTTATTTTACCATGTATTCAGTATGCAGTCAATCTTTTTCTGTGAATATCATCAAAGGTAAATTGTTGTTTAGCGGGGGGAGATTCGTAACCTGCTGGGGAAAACCTTTCTGAGGAAAGGTTCTTCCCCAGACCCCTTTCCAAAGACTTCAACTCAAATTTTCCAGATAGGGGCATGCCCCTATCTGGAAAATTTAAATAAAAGTTTTAGGGAGGGAGTTTGAGGGAGGACCCTTTTTCAAAAGGGTCTCCCTCAATAGGCTGCGAATACAGTCCCCGTTAAATTACAATTTCTATTGATTTTTTTCAAATAGTATGATAAAATATTCATATATTATTTTGCGGAGGTACAATTATGAGTAACATTAATGAAATGGAATTTGAAAATAACGAAGAACTCGACGACGAGGGAGCGTTCATTACACTCACTGACGACGACGGCAACGATGTTCATTTTGAAATTATTGACCTTTTTCCATACAAAGACAGCAACTACATTGTGCTGATTCCTTTTGAGGAGCTTGATGACGAGGTTGTAATTCTTGAGGTTATCAATCCTGATTCCGATGACGCAGAGTATCTTTCAATTGAGAACGAAGCTCTGCTCAATGATATTTTCGAGGAATTCAAGAGAAGAAACGCCGATAATTTCGACTTTGCAGATTAATCTTCCAAAAACAGTAATCCCCCTTTCCGAGTTTCAGAAAAGGGGGATTTTTCTATATCATCTGTTCAGTTAAGATAGGTCCTGATCAAACGCAGCCCTGAGCCTTCATAGCCTCTGCAACCTTGAGGAAGCCTGCGATATTAGCACCAGCCATGTAGTTACCCTCCATGCCGTACTCCTTAGCAGCCTCGTCGCAAGCCTTGAAGATGCTCTTCATGATACCGTGAAGCTTAGCGTCAACCTCTTCAAATGTCCATGAGAGTCTCTCGCTGTTCTGGCTCATTTCGAGACCGGAAGTTGCTACGCCGCCTGCATTTGCAGCCTTAGCAGGACCGTAAAGAAGTTCGTTGCTGAGGTATGTTTCAATAGCCTCGGGAGTTGAAGGCATATTAGCGCCCTCAGATACACACCAGCAGCCATTCTTAACGAGGATTGCAGCGCTTTCGCCGTCAATTTCGTTCTGTGTAGCACAAGGAAGTGCGATGTCACAAGGAATTGTCCAGATATTCTTGCAGCCCTCGTGGTACTCAGCTGTAGGAACAGCGTCAAGATACTCCTTGATTCTGCCTCTTCTTACTTCCTTGATTTCCTTAACAACGTCGAGCTTGATGCCCTCAGCGTCATAGATGTAGCCGTTGGAGTCAGAAAGTGCAACTACCTTAGCACCGTAGCTCTGAGCCTTCTCAGTAGCATAGATAGCAACATTTCCTGAACCGGAAATAACAACATTCTTTCCGTCGAAGGACTTACCGTTAGCCTCGAGCATTTCCTTTGTGAAGTAGCAGAGACCGTAGCCTGTAGCCTCTGTTCTTGCAAGTGAACCGCCGTAAGTAAGACCCTTACCTGTGAGAACGCCTGTGAACTCATTTCTGAGTCTCTTATACTGACCGAACATATAGCCTACCTCTCTTGCGCCTGTACCGATATCGCCGGCAGGAACGTCACAGTCAGCACCGATGTGCTTTGAAAGCTCTGTCATGAAGCTCTGGCAGAAACGCATAACCTCTCCGTCGCTCTTGCCCTTGGGGTCGAAGTCGGAGCCGCCCTTACCGCCGCCCATAGGCAGAGTTGTAAGGCTGTTCTTGAATACCTGCTCAAAGCCGAGGAACTTGATGATTCCGAGATATACTGAGGGGTGGAGTCTGATACCGCCCTTATAAGGTCCGATTGCAGAGTTGAACTGAACTCTGAAGCCTCTGTTTACCTGTACCTTGCCGTTGTCGTCAACCCACGGAACACGGAACATGATCTGTCTCTCAGGCTCAACGATTCTCTCAAGAACGCCAGCCTCTACGAGATCAGGTCTCTTGTCTACAACGGGCTCAAGTGTTTCGAGAACCTCAGTAACTGCCTGAATGAACTCCGGCTCGCCCTGATTTCTCTTCTTAACTGTTTCCATTAAGTCGATTAAATACTGATTTTTTAACGCCATTGTTAAAAAACCTCCTTCATTAAAATACTGCCTGTGCAGCTTGAATTTATTATATCACCGGTGAACAAAATTTGCAACACTATTTTGTGATAATTCTTTAGTGCGATAAACTTTTTGTGCAGCCGCACGAAATTCACTATGGATATGCGCGAAATTTAGTCACTTTACCCTACTTTTCAAAGCTGTTGAGATATTCGCTTGCAAGATAAAGTGAACCGCAGATAACAACTATGCCGTCATTTTCGAGTGCGAGTGCCGTGGCTTTTTCTACAGCTTCGCTAAGTGTACACGGTTCAGCTTCGGTACGTTTGCGTGCTATTTCGGCAAGTCTCTCCGCAGGAACGCAATTCGGCGCAAATCCGTCAACGCAGAATATTTCATCTGAAAAATCAGAAACCGTCTTAACTGCTTCGATATAATCCTTTGTATCAACCATACCTAAAATAGTATAAATCTTTTTTTGGCGAAGCTTATAATTAATAATCACATTGTAAAGTGCGTTTACTCCGCTGGGATTATGTCCGCCGTCAACAATTATGGGGGGTTTTTTATCAATATACTGAACCCTTGCCTCCACCTTTGCTGTTTCTATGGCTCTTTTAATGGATTCCTCTGAAATTCCATAGCCTTTTTTCCTCAGATATCTGCATACTTCAATTGCCGTAACAGCATTTGAGATCTGGTGAAATCCAAGCATTGCAGTTTTATAGTGCTTGCCTTTATATACAAAAGGACAGCCGTCATCTTCCATAGGAAATGACTGTATGTCAGAATGTTCTGGTACGATAAATTCAGAATTTTTAGAATAAGCGGCTTCACTTATGATTTTTCTGACGCTTTGCGAATTATCTCTTGAAAGAACTACGGCTGAATTCTCCTTGATTATTCCCGCCTTCTGGGCAGTGATTTCTTCAATCGTATTGCCAAGAATATCCGTATGGTCATGGGAAATTGACGTTATTACCGACAAAAGCGGCGGAGGTATTACATTCGTAGAATCCAGCAGTCCGCCTATTCCCGTTTCAAGAACAACTATATCGCACTCCTCACGGACATACCACAGCATAGCGATCGCCATTGTTATCTCAAACTGGGAATATTTCTTGTCCGCTACGTTCTCCGCTACGAAGCCACAGATCTCGCCTAAAGATTTTTCGTCGATCTCCCGGTCATTTATGCGGATTCTGTCTGTGTAATGAGTGACGAAGGGCGAGGTGAATCTTCCCGTTTTATAGCCTGAATACATCAGAGCATCTGCAATATACTCAAGCGTAGAGCCTTTACCGTTCGTTCCTGCAATATGGACGAATTTCAGCTTCTTCTCGGGATTTCCGATGCGCTCCATAAGCTCCCTCGCACGGGAAAGATCAGTTACCTTTCCTCCAAGACGGCTGTATGAGCCGATAAATTCCATACATTCTTTAAAATTCATATTTACACCTTCATATAAAACATACGGGCGGCCAATGACCGCCCCTACATTTTATTAATACTCGTAATCAATGCAGGCTCTTGCTTCCTTGATCTCAGCGATGAAAGCTCCGAACTTCTTGTGCTCGGGATGAACCTGATATGCGTTGAGGTCGTCAATGCTGTCAAAGTCGCAGATAAGCGAAATTGTATAATTATCCTGCGGTGCGTCCTTTGAGTTTATTACAAGCTCCCCTGCCTTGAGCTGCGGCACGCCTGCAATTACTGCGTCAAAACGCTCCTTTGCTTCAAGAGCATTATCATATTCGCTTTTTCCGTTTGCTTCTCTGAGCTTGAACATTACTATGTGTTTGATCATATCTTCCTCCATAATACTGGCTTTACATCAATATCTGCACATTCTATTGAGGGAGACCCTTTTGAAAAAGGGTCCTCCCTCAAACTCCCTCCCTAAAACTTTTATTTAAATTTTCCATATAGGGGGCATGCCCCCTATATGGAAAATTTGAGTTGAAGTCTTTGGAAAGGGGTCTGGGGAAGA
>JAFTPG010000064.1 GCA_017463375.1 Ruminococcus sp.
ATGACCGTCAGTCCAGACCTCGGGAAGCGCAGGAAGCAGATTTATTTCGCCGTCACAGCACTGCATAAGGCATTCAGCAATTGCAGCAGTTCCGCCGAAGTTTCCGTCTATCTGGAACGGCGGATGCGAGTCGAGCATATTCGGATTGGTAGAGTATGCAAGGAGCTTTTTGAGGTTCTCATAGACCATTCTGCCGTCATAGAGTCTAGCCCACATATTCGCAATCCACGCACAGCTCCAGCCTGTATGGCCGCCGCCGTGGATGAGTCTGCGGATAAGAGTAGCTCTTGCCGCGTCAGCGAGCTTGGGGGTCTTGTGCGGAGTTATCAGATCAGCGGGATGAAGCGCAAAAAGCTGGGAGATATGTCTGTGTCCGATCTCGACCTCGTCGTAGTCAACAGCCCACTCCTTGATCTGACCGTATTTTCCGATTTCAGGCTGAGGAAGCTTTTTCAGCATTTCACGGAGCTTGTTTGCAAGACCGAAGTCAGTTCCGAGAATCTCGGAGCTTTTTATAACGTCATTGAACAGCACTGTAATGATCTGCGAGTCCATGGAAGGACCCATACAGAGACTTCCCTTCACGCCCTTATCGGTGAGATAGGTATTCTCGGGAGAAACCGACGGACATGTCACAAGATGTCCCTCGCTGTCCTCGATGAGATATTCCGTGAAGAACTCAGCGGCTTCCTTCATGATGTGATACTTGTCTGCGAGGAATTCCTTATCCTGAGTATATTCATAGTGCTCGAAGATGTGCAGTGCAAGCCACGCTCCGCCCATAGGCCATATCGTAGCAGGCATCCATAGATCCTGAGGAGCAGTATCGCCCCATATATCCGTATTGTGGTGGCAGACGAAGCCCTTGTCTATGCCGTACATCTCCTTGGCAGTGCTTCTGCCGTTCTCGCAGACTCTCTCGAGGAGGTCGAACAGCGGCAGATGACATTCCGAAAGATTGCAGCTCTCCGCACACCAGTAGTTCATTTCTGTATTGATATTGACCGTGAAGCGGCAGCCCCATGCAGGCCACATATCCTGATTCCAGATGCCCTGGAGATTCATCGGCTGAGTTCCGGGACGGCTTCCTGAAATCATCAGGTAGCGTCCGTAGTTAAAGTAAAGCTCTGTAAGCTTATTGTCGTGGATATGACGCTCGCACTCCTTGTCGTCCAGCTCATTGCCCCTTAGACGTGCAATACGCTCATCTGTTGCAAGCTCCTCAACAGATTCGTCGCTGTTGTCGTTGAGATTAAGCTCCACACGGTCGAAAAGCTCCTTGTAGTCGCTCACATGGCGATAGTAAAGCTCCTCATAGCTGCAATCGAGAGCCATCTCAGCATCCACCTCGGCGGATGCCTCGTAATTCTCGCTGTAGAAGCTTGTACGCACCGTAAGAACAATCGTTACCTCATCTGCATTCTTTACGGAGATTCTTCCGCCGAGAGTTCTCAGCTCGCCGCCCTCAGCCTTAGCTCCGAGCACAGCGGCAAAGAAGATCCCGTCCTTTGAGCCTGTTCCGCCCGTATAGAGAAGCATATTTTCAGCGCAGGGACGGTTGTCGTCGTAGTAATCGTCACGTCCGTCGATTCCGCAGGTCAGGGAAATCGTTCCCGGCTGAGAGGACGTGATATGTATAACCATTGCCTCGTCAGGAGCCGATACGAATACCTCACGGGTGTACTCGACCTCGCCGACAGTAAAATGAACGTCAGCAACAGCGGTCGCAAGCTGGAGCGAACGGCTGTAGTCCTTAGCCTTGCCGTCAAGCTCCATATTGATTGAGAGGTCGCCCAGCGGCATATAGTGACGCATATTCGGAGTAACTCCCTGGAGCTTCTCAAAAGCGATTTTCTCTGCTTCGGGAATCCTGCCCTCTTTAAGAAGAGCACGAACCTCGGCAAGACCCTCCTGAGCGTCAGGATTTACACGGTGACGAAGTCCGCCCGAATAAATTGAGTCCTCGTTGAGCTTGATAAGCTCGTTTTCTGCTCCGCCGAAAATCATTCCGCCGATTCTTCCGTTTCCGACAGGAAGCGCCCAGTCAAAGTTCTCCGCAGGCTTCTTGTATTGAAGCAGTGTTTCTGTTTCCATAATTCCAATCTCCTTCATGAGGATTTACTGCATGGGCAGATATCATCCGCCCGGATCAATTTCGTGTTTTTCCTATTATACCACACAAATTCCGCTTTTGCAAATTTCCCGGCGATTTCCGGAAATTTTCTGAAACAAATTATAAAAATATGCTTGACAAAGAGGCAAAAGTGTGATAATATGAACAATAGAATAGCGTTAAATCGACGATGAGGAAGGCTTTTCCGTTTGCTTCGTTTCAGAGAGCAGCCGTTTGGTGCGAGGCTGCACAGGCATGGATCCCACAGCACACCGCCTCTGAGTATGCCTAATAAGCATCGGGCGCTCCCGTTACAGAGCCAATGAGATACGAAGCTTTTCTGCTCCGTGTGAATCAGGGTGGAACCACGATTACTGTCGTCCCTTGAGCCGTACTGCGGTTTGAGGGGCTTTTTTGTTTTTGGGAGGTCTTTATGGAACGGTATTCGCGCAAGCCCATTCGTCTTATTGATTACGATTACTGCCGCAATGGGGCGTATTTTGTTACGGTTTGTACCAAAAATAAAATCTGTATGTTCTGGGAACCTCAGAATAAATGGGAGAATCAAAACATACCAGATACCCCATCTGTAGGGGCGCATTCCGTGCGCCCGAAGGCGAGGCAGGATGCTGTCTAAGCCTGAGGAAGTGCCGAACGCAGGATTTGAGTTCGACCGCCCGCACAGGAAATTAGGATGAACAAAAGCGGGACGTCGAGGACGCCGTCCCCTACAAATACGGATTTTTACCATGTAGGGGCGCATTCCGTGCGCCCAACGGAAGTGACCTTTTGGTTTGCCTGTCAACTGTCGGTATAATACATTTCCGGGCGAGCGGAACTCGCCCCTACGCAGTCAAGCAAATATAAATTATTAAATTATATAAAGGAGAAATAATCATGATCAAACTAACACTTAAAGACGGCAGTGTCCGTGAAATCGAGTCGGCAATGCCAGCGGCTGACATTATCAAGGGAATCGGAATGGGGCTTTACAAGGCTGCATGCTGCGTGAAGCTCAACGGCGAGGTAAAGGATCTCCGCACCGTTGTTGACAGCGACTGCGAGTTCGAGGTATGTACCTTCGACTCCATCGACGGAAAAAAAACCTTCTGGCATACTGCATCCCACATCCTTGCTCAGGCTGTAAAGAGACTCTATCCCGAGGCTAAGCTTGCTATCGGTCCTGCTATCGACAACGGCTTCTACTATGATTTCGACCTCGAAAAGCCATTCACTCCCGATGAGCTTGGAAAAATCGAAGCTGAGATGAAGAAGATCGTCAAGGAGGGTCTTGCTCTCGAGCAGTTCGAGCTTTCTCCGGCTGAGGCGATCGCTAAGCTCGAGGAAATGGGCGAGCCTTATAAGGTTGAGCTTTGTCAGGAGCACGCTGACAAGGGCGAACCTATCTCATTCTACAAGCAGGGTGAGTTCATCGACCTCTGCGCAGGTCCTCACCTCATGACAACTGCTCCCGTAAAGGCATTCAAGCTTCTCTCATGCACAGGCGCTTACTGGAGAGGCTCTGAGAAGAACAAGATGCTCTCGAGAGTTTACGCAACAGCATACCCCAAGACTGCCGACCTCGACGCAGATCTCAAGCAGCGTGAGGAAGCAAAAATGCGTGACCACAACAAGCTCGGACGTGAGCTTGAATACTTCACAACTGTTGACACGATCGGTCAGGGACTTCCTATCCTCCTGCCCAAGGGTGCAAGAGTTATTCAGCTCCTCCAGCGCTGGGTAGAGGACGAGGAGCAGAAGAGAGGCTATCTCCTCACTAAGACTCCCCTTATGGCTAAGTCCGACCTTTATAAGATCTCTGGTCACTGGGATCACTATCTTGACGGAATGTTCGTGCTGGGCGATCCTCACGACGAGACTAAGGAGTGTTTCGCGCTCCGTCCGATGACATGTCCGTTCCAGTATCAGGTATTCCTGAACCGTCAGCGCTCCTACCGTGACCTTCCTATGAGACTTGGAGAGACTTCAACTCTGTTCAGAAACGAGGACAGCGGCGAGATGCACGGTCTTATCCGTGTTCGTCAGTTCACTATCTCCGAGGGACACCTTATCCTCCGTCCTGAGCAGCTCGAGGAGGAATTCAAGGGCTGTCTCGAGCTTGCAAAGTATATGCTTGAAACTCTCGGACTCGCTGAGGACGTTACATACCGCTTCTCACAGTGGGATCCCAATAATACTGAAAAATATATCGGTACTCCCGAGCAGTGGGACGAGGCTCAGGGTATCATGGGCAAGATCCTCGACCACCTCGGCATAAATTATACTATCGGTATCGACGAGGCTGCTTTCTACGGTCCGAAGCTTGATATCCAGATCAAGAACGTTTTCGGCAAGGAGGATACTATCATCACTCTCCAGGTTGACCAGCTTCTCGCTGAAAAGTTCGGCATGGAGTACGTTGATGTTGACGGCTCAAAGAGACGTCCGTATATCATCCACAGAACTTCTATCGGCTGCTATGAGAGAACTCTTGCGCTCCTTATCGAGAAGTACGCAGG